>DASVWD010000267.1 GCA_036389795.1 Longimicrobium sp. | reverse complement strand
TACAAGGTGGAACTGCGGAAGGCCGCCTGAAGAGCGCGACCCCGGCTCCGTAGTTTCTATTCAGGGAGCCGCCGAGCAGAACCATCCTCCGCACCAATGCCTGGCGGCGACCGAAGGATCTACTCACCCCGGAGCGAGGCCGGCTCCTGCGCACTGCATCTGGCCACCAGACACGCGGAGTAGATCCTTCGGTCGCGTCCAACCATTGGCGCAGGAACGAATTACGCGCGGACGCTCCCTCAGGATGACTTCGCGTGTGGCATGATACCACCTTGCAGAGCATCGTTCAGGTACAGCTTCTGAAAAGCCTCTCACGGAGGACACAGAGGACACAGAGAGAACTTCAATCGCGTCTTCAGTTCCCTCTGTGTTCTCTGTGTCCTCTGTGTGATTCCAATCTGTTTGGAACCAGAACTATGCTCGGCAACTTGGTATGAGATGCACAGTCGGTCGCAACAGAGCGGGGCGCCTCACCCGAGACGCCCCCGCTCGCCGAATCTACCTCGTACTCCGTACCTCGTACCTCGTACTTCCGTACTCTCGTACTTCCGTACTTCCGTACTAATCCTCGTCCTCGTGCAGCTTCCTGAGCTTCTGCCGGAGCGTGTTGCGGTGGATCCCCAGGATCTCGGCGGTGTGGCCCAGGTTGCCGCCGGTGAGCGCCAGCGCGCGGCGGATGTGGCGGATCTCCATCTCCCTGAGCGGCAGGAACTCGCCGTCCTCCTTCCCCCGCTCGCGCGGCGACCCCTCTCCCAGGCGCACCTCGGGGGGCAGGTTCTCGGGGAGGAGCACGCCGCCCTCGGCCACCAGCAGCGCCCGCTCGATCACGTTGCGCAGCTGGCGGATGTTCCCCGGCCAGCTGTGGCTGCGCAGCAGGTTCATCGCCCCGTCCGAGATCTCGTGCACGGGACGGCCGTGCTTGCGCGCGAAGTGCTCCACGTAGTGCCGCGCCAGCAGCTCCACGTCGTCGCCGCGCTCGCGCAAGGGGGGCAGCTCCAGCACGACGACGGCCAGGCGGTAGTACAGGTCGTCGCGGAAGCGGCCCGCCGCCACCTCCTCGGCCAGGTCGCGGTTGGTGGCGGCCACGACCCGCACGTCCACGTGGATCGGCCGCTCGCCGCCCACGCGCTCGATCTCCTCCTCCTGGAGCACGCGCAGGATCTTGGCCTGCATCCCCGGGCTCATGTCGCCCACTTCGTCCAGGAAAAGCGTGCCTCCGCTGGCCCGTTCGAAGCGCCCCGCCCGGCGCGCGGAGGCGCCGGTGAAGGCGCCTTTCTCGTGGCCGAAGAGCTCCGACTCGAGCAGCGTCTCGGGGATGGCGGCGCAGTTGACGGCCACGAAGGGGCCGCGGGCGCGCGCGCTGTGCTCGTGGATGATGCGGGCCAGGAGCTCCTTCCCCGTGCCGCTCTCGCCGTGGACGAGCACGGTGGCGGTGCTGTCGGCCACCTTGCGCGCCACCGCCACCGCGGCCTGCATGCGCGGGCTCTGGCCGATGATGTGGCTGCCCCCGTCGCCGTTGCGCACCGGAACGGGCGCCAGCCCCCGCGCCGGCACCACGGCCGGCTGCCGGAACGGAATCGTCGCCTGTCGGATCGGCTCCCGCATGCGTCCTCGTCCGTGATGAGTTTCCCGCCGCGCTCCGCGGCGGGCGCCGCTACCGCTCCACCACCCCCAGGATCGGCACCCGCGGCCCGCCCGGCATCACCGCCACCGCCCGGATCGTCGACCCCACGGCCGTCCCGGGCTGGCGCGCCGTGACCCGCACCTCGGCCTCGCGCGGCACGAACGCCGTGCGCGCGATCAGCTCGGGGAGCCGCGCCTGCGCCTCCTCGCGCCGGAACCGCGGGAGCGCGCCGAGCACCTCGTACGGGGAGAGGAACGGGCTCTCCCGCCGCCGCTCCACCAGCGCCCGCGCCCCCTCGTCTTCGATCCCCGGCAGGGTGAGCAGCACGGGGACGGGCGCGGTGTTCAGGTTGATCCGCCCGTCGCTCGACACGGTGAGGTGCGGCGAGGCCGAGGCGTACGCGGCGCGGGAGACGCCCGGCACCCCCTGCAGCTCCTCGACCGAGGCGAAGGCGCCGCGCGGGGGGCGGAAGCGCTCGCGTAGCGAGTCGGCCGGGGCGTTCTCGAAGGCCGGCAGGTGCTCCGAGCGCCAGCGGTCCACCGCCAGCGCCAGCCGGGCGGCGTCCTCGGGGCCGTAGCCCACCGCCGCGAAGAGCGCGCGCAGCTCGTCGGGCGTGGCGGTGTTGAGGCTCAGCTTGCTGCGCGCGTCCACCACGGTGGCCCGCACGTGCACGCGGTCCACCTCGAACTCCTGGGCGGGGACCACCAGCGTGTCGCGCAGCACCAGCGCGCCGGTGGCGGCCGAGACGGCGAGCTTCGAGCGCAGCGCCTCGGACATGCGCGCGAAGCCGGCGCGCGCGGCCCAGCGCGCCCGGGCCGAGGCGCGGGCGTTGGCCGTCACTCGCTGGTCGGCGCGGACGCCGGTGTGCAGCTCAGCCGCCAGGGCGGCCGTCAGCACCAGCGCCCACAGCACCGCCACCAGGGCGAAGCCCCGCCGGTTGGACATGCCTCCTCACGCTCGCGTCGGGGTTGGACCGGAGCGGCGCCACCAGCGGCAGCCGCAGCACGCCGGGCAGCCCCCCCGCTCCGGGGTCGGCCGCCAGGAGGGGCGGGGGGAGCACGCGCAGCTCCACCGCCTCGGGGAGCACCGAGTCCGAGGCCCACGCCTCGATCCAGCGCTCGTAGCCCTGCACGATGGTGCGGTAGCGCACCGAGAGCCCGGCGGCCGCGGGGGCCACCGAGAGCGTCTCGGCGGGCTCGCCGGGCCGGAGCGGCGCCACCTCGGCCAGGAGCCCGGGGCGCGCGGCGTACAGCCCGCGCTCCACCCACAGGCGGATGCGCCGGGGGCCGGGGTAGAGCGCGCCGCCGTCCTCCACCGCGAAGGAGAGCGCGTCCACCTCCAGCGGCCCGTCGCGGAGGTCGCGCCCCACGAAGGGCCCGCCCCCCTCGACCATGGCCGCGGCGCGCAGCCACCCGTCGAGCACCGCGCGCGCGGCGGGCCCGGGGAGCGCCTCCTGCCGCTCGCGCTCCACCCGCGTGCGCGCGTCGGCCGCCGTCCTGAGCACCCCGTACGCCGCCCCGATCACGATCCCGGTGACCACCATCGCCACCAGCACCTCGACCAGCGTGAACCCGGCGCTGTGCATCGGTCGATGCCGGCGAAGCCGGAGCACTTTCGCACTCTCGCACTTTCGCACTTTCGCACTCCCGCTCATCGGGCAGGCGCGAACTCGGGGAGCATCTCCACCCGGTGGAACACCGTCTCCAGCGAGTACTCGCCCCCGGGCCAGCGCACCAGCACGGCGGCCTGGACCAGCGCGGGCGAGCCCTCCTCGATGCGCAGCAGCGTCCGCCAGCGGTAGCGCTCGAACGGCGCGGGGAAGACCCCCTCGCGCGGGCGCAGGTACTCGGCGATCGAGTCGACGGAGAGGAGGGTGAGCTCGGACATGCGCTCCTCGGCCAGCGACACCGCTTCCAGGTGCGCCTGTAGCCGCCCCTGCTCGTTCGTCCCCGCGCGGATGGACGAGAGCAGGGGGACGAGCGCGAGGCCCAGGATCACCAGGGCGACCAGCGCCTCCAGGAGCGTGAAGCCCCGGCTATCGAGCGGCGGCCTGCCGCGCCGCGCCGGTCCAGCCGTCGACCGTGACCGCATGGCGCACCTCCCCTTCGGCGATCTCCACCCGGTCCGCCCGCGCCCTCCCCAGCGGGTGGAACCGCGCCCGCGCGACCCCGTCCGTCCCGCCGGTGATCCGCCCCTCCGCCGGGAGCGGGAGCGTCCCCGTCTCCAGCGTCTCGGCCGCGCTGCCGTCCTCGGGCTCGGTGACCGAGGTCCACTGCCCCGTGGCGACGTCGAGCGTGATCACGACGGGCGTCCCGCGCCGGGCCGACAGCTCCCGCGCGTGGGCGTAGACGCCGCGCAGCGCGCTGGCCGCGGCCCCGGCGCTCCGCTCCGCCGGCGGGCGGAAGGCGGGGAGCGCCACCGCGGCCGCGATCCCCAGCATGATGATCACGACCAGGACCTCGACCAGCGTGAAGCCGGCGGCGGTCGTTCGTCCCGGGTACCGCGAGCCGCGCACCGCGAGCTGCAACGGCTCGTCTGGGCGTGTCCCCGCTGCGCGGGGCCGGGCTGCGCGCGCCGTAGGGCAGCAAACGACGCTGCCCAACGGCGCCGGGCCCCGGCCGCGCCAAACCCCCGGCGCGCCCGTGTCCCGGCCCTCCGGGCGCGCATCCCTCACGCTCGTGCCCTCCCGCCGCGTCCCGTTGCGGGGCCGCCTTCCGCCGGTCGAGGCCTGCCTCGCCCCTGCGTCCACGGCTGTGCTCCTCATCTCCGCGATCCTCCGGCGGCTCTGCGTCCCCGCCGCCGCTCCCCGCCGATCGTCGTCGCCGGCAGCAGCGCCGTCGGGCCCGTCCCCGGAGCCGGAGGCGTGCCCTGCTGCTGCGGCTGCTGCGGCGCCGCCGACGGGGGCGGCGGCGCCGGGGCCGGGGCGGGCGCCGGGGGCGGAGCGGGCGCCGGAGCAGGGGCCGGACGCTGCGGCTGCGGACGCTGCGGCTGCGGGCGCTGCGGCTGCGGCCGGCCGCGCTGCGGGCCGGTGGGGACGAAGAGCGTGTCGGTGGAGAGCTCCCAGTACAGCGGGATCGAGTCGGGGAGCACCCGGTCCAGCCGCGGCGCGTCCTCGCGCACCCGGCGCGTGGCCTCGCTCACGTCCTCGTCGGTGGCCAGCACGTGCGGCGTCAGGAACAGGAACAGCTCGGTGATGTCGTTCGTCCGGTTCGTCGAGCGGAACAGGTTCCCCAGGATCGGAATGTCCTTCAGGAACGGGATCCCCGAGTTGGTCACCGAGCGCTGCTGGTCGATCAGCCCGCCGATCACGATCGTCTGCCCGTCCTTCACCAGCAGCCGCGTCTCCGCCTCGCGCGTGCTGATGATCGGCGCTCCGAACTGCGTCTGGTTGGTGGCCGTGCTCACCTCCTGCAGCACGGTGAGCGTCACGTAGCCGTCGGGGTTGATCGTCGGGCGGATGGTGAGCTGCGTCCCCACGTCGCGGTACTGGATCACCTGGTCGCGCGCCGCGTTGTCGGTGGGCAGCGCGCGCGAGATCTGGATGAAGGGCCGCTGGTCGCCCACCAGGATGCGCGCCTCCTCGTTGTTCTGCGCCATGATCACCGGGCGCGAGAGGATGTTCACGTTCCCCGACGAGGCCAGCGCCGAGAGCGTGAGGCTCGCGTCCACGCCCCCCAGCCGGGAGATGCGGATCACCACGTCGCCGTCGGTGGCGCCGGCCAGCGTGCCGCCCACCCGGGTGTCGCTCCCGGTGCGCACCTCCTGGTCGGGGACGTCGAAGGCGATCCCCACGTTGAACTGCCGGTTGCGGCGCACCTCGGCGATCAGCACCTCGATCAGCACCTGCAGCGGGCGCCGGTCCAGCTGCTGGATCGCCTGCTGGATGGTGGCGTAGTCGGCCGGGCTGGCGCGGACCAGGAGCGAGTTGGTGCGCTGGTCGGCGAAGATCTGCACCTCGCCGCGCAAGCCCGCCGCGATCCCCTGCGCCTGCAGCCGGGGCGCCTGTGGCTGCGCCCCGGGCGGGATGGCGTCGCCGCGCAGCTCCTCGGTGAGCGAGCGCGCCCGGTCGCTGGGCCCCGCGGCGCCCGAGAGGCCGAAGAGCGCGCCGATGCTGCGGGCCATGTCCTCGGCCGGCGCGTGGCGCAGGTTGTAGACGAAGAGCTGCAGCGGCCCGCCCTGCTGCGGCGCGGCCTGCGGCTGGGCCCCGGGGACCACGCCTCCCGCCGGGTCGCCGGTGCCGCGGACGCGCATGATCCCGCCGCCCTCGTCGACCAGCTCCAGGTTGTTGGCCTTGAGGATGCTCTCCAGGTACTGGCGCACCTGCGCCGGCGAGATCGGGTTCGGCGTGCGCAGCACCACCGGGCGCTGGGGGAGCTCGCCGTAGACGATGTTGAGCCCCGCGGCCTCGGCCAGCGCGGGGACCGCCAGGCGCAGGTCCGTCCCCTGGAAGTCGATCATGATCCCGCCGTCGGTGCGCGTCACCCCCTGCTGCGCGGCGAGCGGCGCGGCCGAGGCGAGGAGCAGGGCGGCGAGCAGGGACAGGGTGCGCGTCACGGGGTTCCTCCCGGCTGCATTTCCAGGGTCAGCGTGGTGTCGTTGCCCTCCAGCCGCGCCTTCCCCGGCGTCACCCGGACGAGCTTGAATCCGTCGATCTCCTGCCCCACCCGCACCACGCGGCTCTCGCCGGTCTGCCCGGCGATGGCCGCGATGCCGCCGCTGGGGAGCGCCACCGTGCCCAGCAGGCGGAGGTTCCACACCGGCGCCGGCGGGGCCACGGGGGCGGCCGCCATCGGGGGAGGCACCGCCTCGCCCGGCATCCGGTAGCGCCCGGCGGGGCGGCTGCGCTCGGGGCGGAAGGGGTCCTTCGCCACCGCCGCCAGGATCGCCGCGTCGGAGCCGGCGGCCGCGCGCGGGCGCACCTCGGGCATCGGCGCGGCGCGGCGGGCGGCGGGGCGCGGCGGGAGCGGCTCCACCCGCCGCGCCCCGGCGTACGCCGAGACCAGCAGGAGGGCGGCGCCGGCCAGCGCCCCCAGGGCGATGCGGTTGGCGGGGGTCCACCCCGCGGCGATGCTCATCCCGCGTCCTCCTCCGTCTCCGTCTCCGTCTCCGGGTCCTGGTCCTCGCCTCCCTCCGCCCCGCGCCGGGCCGGCTGCGCCAGCGTGAAGCCGGTGGCGGTGAAGCGGAAGGTGAGCACCTCGGGCTGCACGCCGGCTCCGCCGGGCGTGTAGAACGGCGTGGGCGAGTACGCCGGGCCCCCGGCCTCGCCCGCCGCGGGGACGGCGGAGGACTCGATGCGCAGCTCGCTCACGTCCACCAGCTTGGGGCCCGTCTCCAGCATGTGCAGGAGCGTCAGGAGCCCCTCCAGGTCGGCCTCGCCGCTGACCGCCACCGGGAGCGCGGTCACCCCGCCCCCCGCGTCGCGGCTGGGCGCGGGCTCCACCCGGGTCACGTTGGCGGGCGCCATCCGCCCCAGGCGGCGGACGTACCCCGCCACCGCGGCGGCCGCGGCCGCGTCGTCGTCGCCGCCCATCAGCCGCGGGGCCGCCGTGAGCAGCCGCTCGGCTCCCTCGTCGAAGACGCGCGGGTAGTCGGCCGCCTCGGACAGCAGCGCCAGCTCGCGGCGCAGCACGGCGCGGTCCTGCTCCAGCCGCTCCCGCGCCGTGCCGAGCGCGTCCAGGTACGGCGAGACCACCAGCACGAAGAAGAGGGCGGGGACGAGGAGCGCGCCGCCCAGCAGCAGCGCGCGCCGGTCGCGCGGCGACAGGTTGGGGCGCTTCACGGCCGCCTCCCGCCCGCGGGCCGCGCGGAGCGCCCCGCCCGGGCCGACTGCAGCGCGGCGGCCACGTCGAAGCGCTCGCCCGCGTCGCCCTGCTCCCAGCGCACCGGCGAGGCGAGCGAGACGCGCTCGAACACCGGCGACGCCTCCAGCGCGGGGACCACCGCCGACGCCGAGCGGGCGATCCCCGCCAGCCGGAAGCCCGTGGAGTCCGCCGCCAGCGTGCGCAGGTACGACGAGTCGGGGAGCGCGCGGGCCAGCGCCGCGATCTCGCGCGTCCACCCCCGCGAGGCGCCCTCCAGCTTCGCGATCGTCGTCAGCCGCGAGCGCACGCCCTCCACGTCGGCGCGCGCCTCCAGCGCCCGCCGGACCGCCGGGGCGATCTCGCGCCGCCTGGCCTGCACCGCCTCCAGCTCGCGCTTCACGCCCCACAGGTGCAGCCACGCCGCCGCGAAGAGCAGCACCGCCGCCGCCGCTGCGAGCCCGATCGTCCGTCGGCGCGCGCGCCGCGCCCGGTCGCGCACCAGCGCGTCGGGGAGGAGCACGGGGGCGCGCCCGCTCGCGCGCGCCGCGCCGAGGGCGACCACGGCCTCGGCCGGGACGCGCTCCGCCTCGCGCGAGCGCAGCAGCCGCCCGCCGTAGTCCTCGCCCAGCGTGAGCGCCGTCCGGAGCGCCTCGGCCCCCGGCCCCGAGCCGGCGACCAGGACCCCCGCGAGGGCGGCGCCCTCTGCCTCCGTGGCCTTCATCGCCTGCGTCGCCCGCTCCGCCGTGGAGGCGGCGTCCGCCCCCGGGGCGATCGGCTGCACCAGGCGCGCGGAGCCGTCCTCCAGCAGCACCAGGTCGAGCCCGTCCGCCGTCGCGGCCAGGACGGCCACGCGGCCCTTCTTCACCGCCGGGGCCAGCGCGCGCGCGCCCTCGGCCAGCCCCACCGCCGCGGGGACGATGCGGCCCACGCGGAAGCCGGCCGCCGCGCACGCCGCGGTGACGGCCTCGACCAGCCCCGCCGGGGCGCAGGCGGCCAGCGTGGGCGCCATCGTCCCCGAGCGGGGGCCGGGGACGCGCACCGCGTCGGCCACCAGCACCTCGTCGCGCACCGCGAAGTGGCGGCGGGCGTTGCGGCGCACCAGGGCCGAGAGCTCCGCGCGGCGCACCGGCGGCAGGGGCACCACCTTGGCGTGCCCCAGCCGGCGCAGCAGCGCCACGTCCACCGAGCCGCCCGAGACGCGCAGCGTGGCCGCCAGCTCGCGCAGCGCCTCCTCCAGCTCCGGCCAGGCGTTCTTCCCCGGCGGCGGCAGCGTGCACTGCAGCACCTCCACCGGGCGCGGCGCCAGGAAGCCGCGGGCCAGCCGCACCACCGTCAGGTGGTCGGGCGCCACGGCCAGCGCCAGCCGCGCCCGGCGGGTGCCCACCAGGCGGCGGGGCGCGCGCGGCTCGTCCACCCCCGCGGCGTCGATCGCCGCGGCGGAAGACCCGGCCCGGACCGGCCCGTCTCGCGAGCCCTGCAGCGCGTGCAGCATCTTCCTCGAATCCCTGCGAAAGCGCCCTACGTCGGCGTTCAAGTCCTTGGTGTTTTAGTCCTTAAGTCCTTAGTCCTGAACTGCGCGGCGACCCGGTACTAACGCACTAAGGACTAAGCACTAAGGACTAAAACCGGTCCGGCTGGATGCCGTAGATCGCCTGCAGCAGCGAGAGCGCCACGAAGCCGATCAGCCCGCCGAACACCACGATCATCGCCGGCTCCACCAGCCTCATCAGCCGGTCCAGCCCGCGCTCCAGCTCGCCCTCCATGGCGCTGGCGGCCCGCTCCAGCATCTCCGCCAGCCGGCCGCCCTCCTCGCCCACCTCCACCATCTGCACGAACAGGAAGGGGAAGCTCCCCGCGCGCCTGAGCGACGCCGCCAGCCGGTCGCCCGCGCGCACCTCCTCGCGCGCCCGCAGCACCTCCTCGGCGACCGCCGCGTCGGCCTGCGACTCGGCCGCGATCTCCAGCGCCGGGAGGATCGGCAGCCCGCTCGCCAGCAGCGTCGAGAGCGTCCTGGCCAGCCGCGCCGACGCCAGCCGGCCCCGCATCGGCCCCACGATCGGGAGCCTGAGCAGCACCCGGTCGACCGACGCCCGCCCCTCGTCGGTGGCGCGCGCGGCGGAGACCAGCATCGCCAGGACGACGGGCGCCAGGAGGAGCGCCCACCACCACTCGGAGACGAACTGGCCGGTGGCCAGCAGCAGCGCCGTCGAGCGCGGCAGCGCCGAGCCGGTGTCCTGCAGCAGGGTGACGAAGCGCGGGAGCACGAACACGAAGAGCACCACCAGCGCCCCCGCGCCCACCGCCACCATCACCGCCGGGTAGATGAGCGCCGAGATCAGCCGGGCGCGCAGCGCCTGCTCGCGCTCCATCTGCACCGAGAGCCGCTCCAGCGCGTCGGCCAGGTGCCCGCCGCGCTCGCCGGCCCGCACCATCCCCACCGCGAAGCGGGGGAAGACGCGCGGGTGCGCGGAGAGCGCGTCGTCCAGCCGCGTCCCGCCGCGCACCCGGTCGCGCACGTCCAGCACCGCTGCCGCCACGTCGCGCCGGGCGACCACGCGCGAGACCGCCGTGAGGGCGCGGTCCAGCGGGAACCCCGCGTCCATCAGCGTGGCCAGGTAGCGGATCGCCTCCACCACGTCGGCGCGGCGCGAGCGGAAGCCGGTGCGCCGCTCCTCGCCCGCCGAGCGCGCCGTGGCGGGCGCCACCTCCAGCGGGTAGAGGCCGCGCTGGCCCAGCACGCGCTCCAGCGCGGCCGGGCTCTCGGCCTCCTCGACCCCGCGGACGGTGCGGCCCGCCGCCGTGGCGGCGCGGTAGGCGAAGGCGGGCACGGGGCCTACTTCCAGCCCAGGATGTCGGCGTCCTCGCCCTGGCCGCCCTCGCGGCCGTCGCGCCCCAGCGTCAGCAGGTCGTAGCCGTCGGGGTTGGCCGTACCCGGCGCGCGGTAGAGGTAGGGGCGGCCCCACGGGTCCAGCGGCACGTCGCGCTTGAGGTACGGCCCGCGCCAGTCGCGCGGGAGCGGGTCGACATTCGGCTTCGTGCGCAGCGCCGCCAGCCCCTGCTCGGTGGTGGGGTACTGGTCGTTGTCCAGCCGGTACGCGTCGATCGCCGCCGAGAGCATCTCGAGCTGGGCGCGCGCGGTGGAGTCCTTGGCGCGTCCCACGTGCTGGAAGACGTTGGGCGCCACCAGCGTGGCCAGCACGGCGATCACGATGATCACCACCAGGATCTCCACCAGGGTGAACCCCGCCGTCCCCCGGACCCGCTTCATGTTCCGCATGGCCTCACGCTCCGCTGCTGCTATTTGAAAACGACTGAACCGCTCGAACCGCGCACCGCTCGTCTTTCGCACTCCGCACTTTGCACTTCGCACTTCGCACTTCGCACTACGGGTTTGGGCGTGTCCCTCCGCTGCGCTCCGGGCCGGGCTGCGCGCGCCGTAGGGCACGATACGACCGTGCCCAACGGCGCCGGGCCCGGTCGTGCCAAACCCCCGGCACGCCCGGTCCCGGCCCTTCGGGCGCGCATCCCTCACGCAACTGCAGGGGACAGGGAACAGGGTACAGGGAACAGCCAGCGCCGGATTCCCCGCCTCCCGCGCACGGGCCGTCATCCGCCGGGCGAGGCATGCCTCGCCCCTACGAATCACCCCCGTCTCCCGCACCCAGCTCCGTCGAGTACCCTCTCCCGAAGTTGGGAGAGGGTGGCGACGCGGTAGCGGCGCCGGGTGAGGGCCCCCCGCCTCGCACCGGCACCCGTCAGTCACGCCGAATCCCGCAGTTCCGTACCTCGTACCTCGTACTTTCCCCACCCCCCGTCACCGGGGAACGTGGGGACGCGCCTGTCAGGCAACCCTCAACACCTCGTCCGGCGTGGTGACCCCCGCGGCCACCTGCCGCCACCCGTCCGCGCGCAGGGGGCGCATTCCGCGTTCCAGCGCCACGCGGCGCAGCGCGTCGGCGTCGGGGCGGCGCAGCAGCTCGCTGCGGATCGGGCCGTCCACCGTGAACAGCTCGTAGAGGCCCGTGCGGCCGCGGTAGCCGGTCCCCCGGCACGCCGAGCAGCCGCGCCCGCGGCGGACGCGGTCCGCCGGGAAGCCGGCCTCCGCCATCTCGCGCGCCACCGCCGGCTCCGGCGCCTCCGCCTCCGCGCACTGCGCGCACACCTTGCGCACGAGCCGCTGGGCCAGGACGGCTTCCACCGTGCTGGCCACCAGGTAGTCGGGGACGTTCAGGTCGACGAGCCGCGTCAGGGCGCCCGGCGCGTCGTTGGTGTGCAGCGTCGAGAGCACCAGGTGGCCGGTGAGCGCCGCCTGGATGCAGATCTCCGCCGTCTCGGGGTCGCGCATCTCGCCCACCAGCAGCACGTCGGGGTCCTGCCGCAGGATCGAGCGCAGCGCCCGCGCGAAGGTGAGCCCCACGCGCGCGTTCACCGGCACCTGCGCCACCCCCGGCAGCTCGTACTCCACCGGGTCCTCCACCGACACGATCTTCTCGCGCCCCGTGCGGATGCGGTCCAGGAGCGCGTAGAGCGTGGTCGTCTTCCCGCTCCCCGTGGGCCCGGTCGAGAGCAGCACGCCGTGCGGCCGCTCCGCGAAGCGCAGGAGGGAGGCCAGCGTGTCGTCGCCCATCCCCAGCCCGGCGACGTCGATGCGCTGCCCCTCGATGTCGAGCAGGCGCAGCACGACGCTCTCGCCGTGCAGGGTGGGGAGCGTGCTCACGCGCACGTCCAGCTCGCGCTCGCCGGTGCGCAGCCGCACGCGGCCGTCCTGCGGGAGGCGCCGCTCCGCGATGTCCAGCTCGGCCATGATCTTCAGCCGGCTCACCACCGCCGCCCGCAGGTGCGGGGGCGGCGAGGGAGCCGGCTGCAGCACGCCGTCGATGCGGTAGCGCACGCGCATGGCGCGCGGCTCCGCCTCCAGGTGCACGTCGCTGGCGCCCGAGTCCACGGCCTCAGCCAGCAGGAGGTTCACCAGGCGCACCACGGGCGCCTGGTTGGCCATCTCCT
The DNA here is from genome assembly GCA_036389795.1 of Longimicrobium sp. Classification (NCBI taxonomy): domain Bacteria; kingdom Pseudomonadati; phylum Gemmatimonadota; class Longimicrobiia; order Longimicrobiales; family Longimicrobiaceae; genus Longimicrobium; species Longimicrobium sp. The sequence continues at coordinate 20,186 of DASVWD010000267.1, read as the reverse complement.
CCAGGTCGTGCGCCACCGCCTCGCCGTCGGACTCCAGCGACCCGCCGGCGGAGAGGTCGGCCACCAGCCCGGCCGCCGTGGAGTCCGACGCCACCGCCCGCCGGATGTCCTCCAGCAGCTCGTGCTCGGGGACCTGGCGCAGCTCCACCGGCGCCCCGAAGAGCACCTCCAGCTCCGCCACCGCCTGCGGGTCGGGGCGGCCGGCGCACGCCACCACCAGCCGCCCGTCCTCGCGGCCGAGCGGGAGGAGGCGGTTCTCCTCCAGGTACTCCTGCGTCAGCGTCTCGCCCAGCCGGGCGAGCGGCGCCGGTCCCCCCTCGCTCACGGCTGCGCCTGGAACGAGATCGGCGAGTGGTCGCGCAGCCCCAGGTTGTGCGAGGGGATCTCGAAGGCCGCGTAGTAGACCCCGGCCTCCGGGATGTCGAACTCCACCTCGTACACCCCGCCGCCCACGGCCTTCGCGTCGGCGCGCATCTGCCACCCCGAGGTGGAGGCGAGCTGCACGCGCAGGTCGGTGAGCCCCTCCAGCGCCGCGCCGGCGCGGGTGTCGGTCACCCGGAAGCGCAGCGCGTTCCTCCCCACCTTCAGCGCGCGGCCGCCCTCGGCCACCGCCTCCACGCGCACCGAGTGGCCCGTGTTCAGCGACGGGTCGGGCTGCACGGTGAAGCTGTAGCACCCCAGCACGTACGGGTCGGGGTTGCGCAGCACCAGGTCGTACTCGCCCGCGCGGTCCATGCGCAGGGTGGCCGCGTACACGCCCGGCTCCACCTCGCGCACGTGGCGGCTGATGGTGCGGATGGCGCGCGGCTCGAACGAGTACGTGGTGAGGCCCCCGTGCGGCACGGGCATCCCCTCCATGTAGTGGTACGAGTAGATCATCCGCTCCTTGGGGTTGGCCGCGTAGATCGCGTCGTGCATCCCGGGCTGCGAGATGATCACGTCGCCCAGGTGGTCGCCCGCGATCGCCCCCGGCGCGTTGCTCCCGGCGGGGAAGTAGTCGTGCGGCCCCACCGCGCCCCCCGTGGGGTTGGCCAGCGGGATTAGCGCCACCGAGGCCGTCCCCGCCGCGCGCACGTAGGCGAACGAGCCGGTGAAGGCCACCTGGTCCGGCTCGGGCGCCCCCGACAGCGTGCGGACGATGCGCCGGTCCACCACGTCCAGGATCTGCATGACGCCCTCGCGCGGGTTCAGCACGAAGGCCAGCCGCCCCCCGCGCGCCGGGCCCATGTCGTGCCCCGCGTGCCCGGCCGGGTTCATCGGCTCGGGCGCGAAGCGCAGCGAGCGGATCCCCGGCTTGAAGGTGACGCGCTCCACCACCGCCTTGCGGGCGGGGTCCACCACCGCCACCGTGCCGTCGCCCTCGTTGACCACGTAGGCGGCGCTGCGCACGGCCGACCAGGCCACGTCCACCGGCTGCTGCCCCACCTCGGCCTCGCCGATCGGGCGCAGGCTCCGCGCGTCGAACACCGAGAGCGTCCCCGCCGCGCGGTTGGCGACGAAGGCGTACGCCCCGTCGTCGCTGAACGCCAGCGCGTGCGGCCCGGCGCCGGCCGGGAGCCGCTGCACCACGGTGCCGGCCAGCGCGTCGACCACCGCCATCCCCCACGCGGCGCCCTCCTGGGTCGAGACCCAGACGTAGCGCCCGGCCGGGTCGATGCGCACCACGGTGGGGTGCGGCAGGCGCAGCGTCTTCGTCACCCGGAACGAGTGCGTGTCGACGATGGAGAGCGCGCCCGAGTCGGGCGAGCTCACGAAGACGCGCCGGTCGTCGGGGGTGGCCGCCCAGTCCTCGCCGGGGCTGGGGAGCGGGATGGCCGTGAACAGCTTGGTGCGGCCGAAGCCCTTCACCGGGTCCAGCACGGCGATCGCCGGCTGGCGGGCCATGGCCAGCACGTAGTGCCCGTTCAGGTCCTCCACCGGGGTGGCGATGGAGATCTGCCCGTGCTTGACGTGCAGGCCCGCCTCGGTGAAGGTGGCCACCTTCTGCCGGCACTGCTCGAGCGTGGTGGCGCCCTCCTCGCGGCGCACGTCGATCCACGCCGTGGGGTTGAGCCCCGTGGCCGGGCGCCCGGTGACCGGGTCCGTCAGCCGGAGGCGCACCTCCATCTCCTCCTTCTCGCGCGGGGCCCGCCGCTCGGCGGCGCCCACGGGCCCGAACGAGAACTCGGCGCGCAGCACGGTCACGCCCGAGTCGGGCCGGGCCGGCGCGGCGGCCGCCGGCTGCGCGGGCGCCGCCTGGTGGCCGGCGTGCGCGGCGTGCGGGTCCGGCTGCTGCGGCTGCGCGGGCTGGTGCTGGTGCTGCTGGGCCGCTCCCCGGGCGGGGAGGGCGATCACGAATGCCGCGGCGACGGACGCGGCGCGAACGGACGGGTGGACGCGGATCACGGCTTCACCTCCTGGGGACCGCTTGCCGGGCGCGAGCGGCGCCCGGTTGCAGGAAGAGACGACGAACGCCCGCCGCCCCGGGTGGGGAGCGACGCGGGCACGGCACCGCTGGTATGCCCAGTGGCGCCTTAGGAACTCATCAGGACCCCCGGCGTCCGGCCATCGGCGCCCCGCCCCCGGCGGCCGTGCCCTCGGCCCGGTACACCGTACCGGTCGAAAGTGTGGAGTGATTCCTGACAGTAGAAAGTAGAGCAAAAGGCGCATTCGCGCCAGTGCCCCGCATCTGCCGACGCCGCACCACTTTGTGAACTCCGTAAAAGGGTGCGCGGCTCAAGCACTTGCGCGGTACAAGGCAACGACGTGTACGGACGTTTACTCTGCTGGATCGCGCGTGTTTTACGCCGTTCGCGGCTCCATTTCAGAATATTGGGTCGGGAACGCGGAAGATGTTGGGAGAGAATGTTTTTGGACGTCAAGCAGGAATTTACATGACGTTAAAAGTCGCGTTAACGCCAGCAAAGCTTCTCCCCGGCATCAATGGGCACATGCCGACATTCCGGGGGTCCGACCAGGCCGAACCGGCAATCGAACCCGGAAGCGGGCCGCACCCGGTCTCGGGCGGTTGAAACCGCTGCAACAACCACACGAAGTCCGCCTGCGCGGACCAGCGGGCTGCGCCCGCGCGCTTCGCGCCTGAAAGCCGGCCTGCCCGCGCCGAACGCGGCCTCCGCGCCGAACCAGCCTGCGAAGGCAGGCTTCTCGCCGTTGTTGCCGCGGATTCATCCGCCCGGCGCGGGGCCGCCTCGAACCGACGATCCCGTACCTGTGACGGGTCTCAGGACGACGGGGGAGGAACGCGGCCGACGGAGGGAAGACGCGGCCGGGAGGGGAGACGCGGCCGGGGAGCGCGCTAGCGGGGGGTGAAGACGCTCACGCCGCCGGGGACGGCGCGGGCGAAGAGGGGGGTGTGGCCCAGCAGCTCGCCGTCGGTCTCGGTGACCACGGCGGGGTCCGAGGCCACGGTGACCTCGCGGGCCTGGAGGTAGAGCATGCGGTCGTTGCCGCCGTAGCGCTTGCGGTACATGCGCCACACCAGCCCCGCCGCGTGCGAGAGCGACCGGGGCGCGAAGATGCACACGTCCAGCTTGCCGTCGCGGTGCGAGATCAGCGGGCCCAGGCGCAGGTTGAGCGCGGGCGGGTTGGAGACGATCAGCCCCATGTTGGCCACCAGCACCATGGCCGCGTCCACCTCCATCGGCTCCCCGTCGGCCTCGATGCGGTAGCGGGTGAGCGGCGGCGTGAGCCCCACCTTGAGCGCCGCGTACAGGTACGCGCCGAACCCCCAGCGGTCCTTGAGCTCGCGGGTGGCGTAGGAGACCAGCGCCGCGTCCCACCCCACCCCGGCGGCCACCGCGAAGTAGCGCCCCTCGCCCACCTGCCCCAGGTCCATCGGCAGCGCCACCCCGTGCACCACCGCGTCCACCGCCGCCTCCACCGAGCGGGGGATCCCCAGGTTGAACGCCACCTGGTTCCCGGTGCCCTTGGGGACGATCCCCAGCGGCACCCCGGTCCCCGCCAGCCCCGTGATCACCTCGCCCACCGTGCCGTCGCCGCCGACCGCCACCACGGCGCGGTAGCCGGCCTCGGCCGCCTCGCGGGCGAAGCGCTCGGCGTCGCCCGCGCCGCGCGTCTCCACCACGTCGAAGCCGGCGCGGCGCACCGCGAAGGCCCCGGCCAGCAGGCGCAGCACGCGGTCGGAGTCCGCCTGCCCCGCGGCGGGGTTCAGGACCACCAGGTTGCGCGCGGCGTACGGCCCGGGGGCCGGCTCCAGCAGCGAGAGCGGGTCCAGGGCGGCTATCGGACGGTCCATTCGTCGCGCCTGGGCTCGCGCCCTTCCCATTCCTGGCGGAACCGCTCGAAGCCCGGGCGGCCCATGATCCCGTAGGTGAGCTCCTTCCCCAGCTCCACGCCGGGCTGGTCCAGCGGGTCCACGCCGTAGAAGAAGCCCGCGTACACGGTGGCGATCTGCAGCAGCATGAACAGCCCCCCCACCGAGCGGGCGTCCACGCGCGGCAGCTCCAGCGTCATGTTCATCCGCCCCCGCTTCGCCAGCGCGGCCTCGGTGGCCAGGCGCTCGGTGTCGAGCAGCTCGCCCAGCGTGTGCCCACCCAGGTACGCCAGCTCGTCCAGCTCGCCGTGCAGCGCGGGGATCGGCAGGTCGCCCTCCCGCTCGCGCGCGGCCAGGAAGGTGATGGTCTTGTCGAACGGCCCCTCCACGTACAGCTGCACCTGCGAGTGCTGGTCGGTGGCCCCCAGCGCCTTCACCGGCGTGGGCCCGGCGAACACCTCGCCGCCGCCGCGCGTTTTCTGCTTCCCCAGGCTCTCGGCCCAGAGCTGCCGGAACCAGTCGGCCACGTCGCGCAGGGGGTCGGAGTAGGGCATCATCACGTGGATCGGCGCGCCCTTCTCCGTGTCGGCCAGGTACTGCAGCGCCGCGAACATCCCGGCCGGGTTGGCGCGCAGGTCATCCGTGTCGCAGCGGCGCGCCATCTCGTCGGCCCCGGCCAGCAGCTCGCGCACGTCGATCCCCACCATCGCGGCGGGGAGGAGCCCGACGGCGGAGAGCACGGAGAAGCGCCCGCCGACCTTCGGGGGGATCGGCAGGGTGGCGATCTCCTCCTCGCGGGCGATCCGGCGGAGCACGCCCTTCTCGGGGTCGGTGGTGAAGAGGAGGTGGCGGCGGTAGCCCTCGCCCATCTCCCGCTCCAGCCGCTCGCGGACCACCAGGTACTGGCTCATGGTCTCGGCGGTGCCGCCGGACTTGGAGACCACGTCGAAGAGCGTCTTCCCCAGCTCCAGCCGGTCCAGGAAGGGACCGATGGTGGCCGGGTCGACGTTGTCGAGCACGTGCAGGCGGGGGAAGAAGTCGCGCTCCTCGCCGGAGAGCTCGTTCCAGGCCGGGTGCAGGAGCGCCGTGCGGAGCGCGATGGTCCCCAGCGCCGACCCGCCGATGCCGAGGACGACCAGGTCCGAGAACGCCTGCCCCGGCCCCTCGGCGAAGGCCTGGATGGCGTCGACCGTCGCGGTCTCGCCGGGAAGCGCGTAGAAGCCCAGCTCCCCCGACTCGCGGCGGCGCGCGGTGTCGGCGTGCGCCTCGCGGAAGCGCGCGGCCATGCGCTCCAGGCTGGCCGGGTCGATCCCGTGCTCTCCGCCGCCCAGGCGCGGCGCGAGCATGTTGTTGTAGTCGAGGGTGATCGAGTCGCCGGGCATATCCTTACCTGCAGTCCTTGGTGCGTTGGTCCTGAGTCCTGAGCGCCAGGTGCTGAGTACTTCGTGCTCGACACGGCTCCTGGCTCGGGCGGCGGTCCCATCGTAGAGCGGATGAATCCGCGGCTACAACCACAGGAAGCCTCCCTGCGGAGGCTGCACGCCGCCTGCCGTGCGTCGATTCGAGTACCGCCGCGGGGCAGCCACGGGCGAGGCAGGCCTCGCCCCTACGACCGATCTCGCCCTGAACACTTTCGCACTTTCGCACTTTCGCACTCACGCACTTCTCAAACCTCCACCTCCAGCCCATCGTACGCCGCCCGCACCCCGGCGGGCAACCGGCGGTCCAGCTCGGCCTGGCTGGTGCGGTGGCTCAGGTGGGTGAGGTAGGTGCGCTCGGCGCCCAGGCGCCCGGCTGTCTCGCACGCCTCCTCCACGCTGAAGTGGTTGGGGTGCGGCTCGCCCCACCAGAGGGCGTTCAGCACCAGCACGCGCACCCCCCGGAGCGCCTCCTCGGTGCGCGGGGGCAGCCGCTTGGCGTCGGTGATGTAGCCCAGCCCGCCCACGCGGAAGCCGTGCACCTGCGCGTCGCCGTGGGGGACGGGGAGGGGAAGGAGCTCGAACCCCGCCGCCCGCACCGGCTCGTACGAGCGGAAGTCGTGCAGCTCGGCCTCGGGCTTCGACGTCCCTTTCAGCGGGGGGACGGTGGGGTCGAAGACGTAGGCGAAGCGCGAGACCAGCGTCTTCCTGTCCCGCTCGTGGGCGTAGACGGGCAGCGCCTGCCCGCCCTGCCTGGAGAACACGCGCAGGTCGTCCACCCCGTGCACGTGGTCGGCGTGCGTGTGCGTGTACCACACCGCGTCCACCCCGCGCACCCCCGCGGCGATCAGCTGCAGCCTGAGCTCCGGCGGCGTGTCCACCAGCAGCGTGCGGCCCTCCTCCTGGAGGAGCGCCGCGTGGCGCGTCCTCCGGTCGCGCGGGTCGCCGGAGGCGCAGACCGCGCACCGGCACCCGATGACGGGCACGCCGAACGAGGTGCCGGTGCCCAGGAAGCGGAGCCTCATGGTGCGAAAGTGCCGAGTGCGAAAGTGCGAAAGTAACGGCAACCGCCGAGAGGCGCACTTTCGCACTTTCGCACTCTCGCACTCTCGCACTTCAAAGCTGTTCCACCTGCAGGAGATTCGTCGTCCCCGCCACGTGCATGGGGCTGCCGGCGGTCACCACCACGCGGTCGCCGCGCCGGGCCAGGCCGCGGCGCAGCGCCTCCTCGCGGCCGCACGCCAGCTGCTCCTCGAAGGTGGACTCGCGCGAGCAGAGGATCGGGACCACCCCCCACACCAGCGCCAGCTGGTTGTAGGTGCGCACCTGGTCGGTGAGCGCCAGCACCGGCACCGGCGGGCGGAAGGAGGACACCACCCGCGCCGTGCTCCCGCTGCTGGTCATGGTGATGATGAGCGGGGCGGAGAGCCGCCGCACCGCCTCCACCGTGGCCCCGGCGATGGCGCGCGCCGTGGGGACGTGGCCGTCGGGGCCCGCCTCGATCGGGAAGTCGTAGTGCGGGCCCCCCTCCAGGATGTGCGAGTCCTCGATCTCCTGGGCGATGCGCACCATCGACTGCACCGCCTGGATCGGGAACTTCCCCGTGGCCGTCTCGGCCGAGAGCATCACCGCGTCGGTGCCGTCGATGATGGCGTTGGCCACGTCGGAGGCCTCCGCGCGCGTGGGGCGCGGGTTCTCGATCATCGACTCCAGCATCTGCGTGGCGGTGATCACCGGGCGGCTGGAGAGGTTGGCCAGCTGGATCATCCGCTTCTGCGCCAGCGGCACGCGCTCGAAGGGGAGCTCCACCCCCAGGTCGCCGCGCGCCACCATCGCCGCGGCCGAGGCCTGCAGGATGGCGGGGAGGTTCTCCAGCGCCATCCCCTTCTCCACCTTCACCACCACCAGCGGGCCGCCCTCGGGGATGCGCCGCGCCAGGTCGCGCACGTCCTCGGCCGAGCGCACGAACGAGAGCGCCACGTAGTCCAGCTCGTGCTCCAGCGCGAACTCCAGGTCGCGCAGGTCCTTGGGCGTGAGCGAGGGGATGCTGATGCGCGTGCCCGGGAGGTTGATCCCCTTGCTGGAGGTGAGCTCGCCGCCGTGGATCACCCGCATGGTCACCCGCGGCGGCTGCACGTCGGTGACGATCAGCTCCATCAGCCCGTCGGCCAGGAGCACCACGTCGCCCACCTCCACGTCTTCGGCCAGCTCGGCGAAGGTGGTGGGGAGCTCCCCGGCCGCGTGCTCGCCCTCGGGGGCGAAGGTGACGGCGTCGCCGGGCCGGAGCTCCACCGGCTCGGGGAGCACGCCCACGCGGATCTTGGGCCCCTGCAGGTCGCCCAGGATGGCGATCGGGCGGCGCGCCCGCTCGGCGGCCGCGCGGACGTTCCGGATGGTCTCGGCGTGGCGGTCCAGGTCGCCGTGCGAGAAGTTGATGCGGGCCACGTCCATCCCCGCCTCGATGAGCGAGTGGATGCGCTCGGGCGACCAGGACGCGGGGCCCAGCGTACAGACGATCTTGGTGCGTCGCTGCATCGAGCTCCCAGGAAGGCGGCAACGTCGGGCTCGCCGCGGCCGCGGGCGAAGGACCGCACCCGCCGGGCGCGGTTCGAGACGACAAACTGCCCCCTGCCGCGCGGCGGCGGCAAGGGGCAGAAGACGATGCGTAACCCGGGAGACGAGCGGAGGGCGATGCGCTCGTCTCCAATCCGTACGGCGGGAGTCAGGCGGCCGACTTCCCGTCCTTGCGCGGCTCGGTTTCACCCGGCGAGATCAGGCGATCCCGGAACTGCTCCTGATCCTTCATCAGGTACTCACCCAGCTTGACCGGGTCGTGATCGAACTGCGCCGAGATGCGCATCCGAATCTCCCGGATCGGATCCACGATCGGATCCCAGGGCTCAGGGTCACTCATCGGCTCCTCCGATCAACTGCCGTGGCGTGACGATGCTGGGTACGAACAGCCCGAGCGCTTCGTTCACCCGTCTAATGTGCTCGAATTTGTTCTCGTTCGCCAGATGCCGCATGTTCCACGTCACCAGGTACTCACACCTGTGGAAGGATGCGAATGCCAGGTGGTATGCGTCTGTCGGCGGGACGGCCGGCATCAGCTTCTGGTTCAGATATACCTGGACGGTACTGATGATCTTTGGGGTCGAGCGCAACAACGGTAGTTCCCGCACGAGCGAAAGCCATTCTTCCCGTCGCTCAGCCGGACCCGCGGAAAGCTCCTGAATGACAAGCCGGCTGGTAACCAACTCGTACGTTTCTCCCGCGCTCGACCACCAGTGCCGCGTCGCCGCTCTCTTCGCGGCTACCTTGGGGCCGCCACGCCGTTCGTGGTAAGCGCTTGGGATCGTGGTCTCAATGTAGGCGCGGGGACGTGGCATCCGCCCATTCTATGCACCTCGCCCGGCGTGAAAAAGTGAACGGGCCCAGATCCACAGAACACCGCCACCGCACTTACAATCTGTCACCACGCTGGCGTGAACTGGACGGAGCGGAGGCGGCCGCAGCGCCGGCTGGGCGGCGAGGGCGCGTCACCCCGAGCGCGAAACGTTCAGGTCGCGCACCAGGCCGTCGTGGAGGCCGTAGATCCAGCCGTGCACGGTGAGGTCCTGGCCGCGCTCCCAGGCGCCCTGCACGATGGTGGTCTGGCAGACGTTCGCCACCTGCTCGGTGACGTTCAGCTCGCAGAGGCGGTCCAGGCGCGCGGCCGGAGCCGTGGATTCGAGCTCGGCGGCGTGCTTCTGCTTCACGTCCTGCACGTGGCGCAGCCAGTTGTCGATCAGCCCCAGCCGGGCGTCTTCCAGCGCCGCCTGCACCCCGCCGCAGCCGTAGTGGCCGCAGACGATCACGTGCCTCACCTTGAGCACCTCGACGGCGAACTGGAGCACCGACAGGCAGTTGAGGTCGGTGTGCACCACCACGTTGGCCACGTTGCGGTGGACGAACAGCTCGCCCGGGAGCAGGTCCACGATCTCGTTGGCGGGCACCCGGCTGTCCGAGCAGCCGATCCACAGGTACTCGGGCGACTGCTGCCGCGCCAGCGTGCGGAAGAACTCGGGGTCGCGCTCCACCGTGCGGCGCGACCAGGCGCGGTTGTTCTCGATCAGGTGCTCCAGTCCGGGCATCGTCTCTCGAATGGATAGGGGTACGCTCAGCCGGGCCGTCGCGCGCGCAGGGCGTCCACCAGCGCGGGGAGCACGCGGCCCGCGGCGCCCTGCAGGAAGACGTCGGCCAGCGGCGTGAGCTCGCTGGGGTCGGGGTTGACCTCGACGATCCGCGCGCCGGAGCGGCGGGCCACGTGGGGGAGCTCGGCGGCGGGCCACACGGTGCCGGAGGTGCCCACCAGCAGCAGCACGTCGCACTCGCCGGCCAGCCGCCACGCGCGCTCCACGGCCCGCTCGGGGAGCATCTCGCCGAACCACACCACGTCGGGCCGGAGCGGCGAGCCGCAGGCCGGGCACGGCGGCGGGTCCTCCTCGCCTCCGTTCGACGCCGGGAGCTCGCCGCCGTACGGGTGGCCGCGGTCCAGGCACTTCACGCGGCGCAGGCTGCCGTGCAGCTCGATCACGTCGCGCGAGCCGGCGGCGGCGTGCAGCCCGTCGACGTTCTGGGTGACCACCGCGAGCGAGGGGACGAGCGCCTCCAGCTCCACCAGCGCGTGGTAGCCGGGGTGCGGCACGGCCTCGGCCACCTTCCCGCGGCGCCAGGCGTACCAGCTCCACACCCGGCGCGGGTCCCTGCGGAACCCCTCCTCGGTGGCCAGCTCCTGCGGGTCGAAGCGCGCCCACAGCCCCTCCATGGCGTCGCGGAAGGTGGGGATGCCGCTCTCCTTCGACATCCCCGCCCCGGTGGAGGCCACCACGCTCCGCGCCCCGGCCAGGAACCCGGCCGCCCGCGCCAGTCCCTCGGGCGTCATGCTGGCATGCGGTTCAATTCAAGACTCATCCCGACACGTTGTCATCCTGAGGGAGCCGCCGCACCGAACCCGCTCTCGCGACGAAGCCCGGCGGCGACCGAAGGATTTACTCACCCTGCCAGGTGGCTTGATCATTTGCGCCCCGTCCGGCCGCCGGGTTGCCTCAATGGCGAATCCGATTGAAACGGGCGGTCAAGGATCGCGCCTGGCCGGCATCCGTGCCGCTGCCGCGCCCAACCCACCTGCCAGGGTGAGAAGATTCTTCGGCCCTGCGGTCATCCGTGCGGATGCTGGTCCCGTGTGGCCGGGCCTCAGAATGACAGCCGAAGGGAGAGGCCGGCTCTTCAACCAAGTCCATCACGCGCCGTCTCCGGAGACCCGCCGCTCACGACGCGTCCTCCTCGCGGTGGACGGCCTCGCCGCCGACCATCGTCAGCAGGCAGCGCATCTCGCGCAGCTCGTCGGGCGGGCAGGAGAGCGGGTCGCGGTCCCAGGCCACCAGGTCGGCGTCATGGCCCGGGAGGAGGCGGCCGCGGCGGTGCGCCTCGCCGGCGGCGCGCGCGGGGCCCTCCGTGTACGCCCGGAGCGCTTCCTCGGCGGTGAGCGCGTTCTCGGGGAACCACTCCCCCGCGGGCCCGCCGTCCCAGCCGACGCGCTTCACCGCGGCGAACAGGCCCAGGCGCGGATCGACCGTCTCCACCGGCACGTCGGAGCCGAAGGCCAGCGTGGCCCCCGCGCGCAGCACGGGCGCGAAGGCGTAGGCGCCGCGCGAGCGCTCGTGCCCCCAGTGCCGCTCGGCGGCGGGGATGTCGGTCATCAGGTGCACGGGCTGCATGGAGGCGACCACCCCGGATCGGCCGGCGCGCTCCCACAGGTCCGGCGGGCAGAGCTGCAGGTGCTCGACGCGGTGCGGCATCGCCGGCGGGGGCGGGACCGTCCCCAGCACCTCCAGCGCCAGCTCCACCGCCGCGTCGCCGATGGCGTGCACCGTGGCGGAGATCCCGGCCGCGGCCGCGCGGCGCACCGCCCCGCGGAACTCTTCCGACGGGAGCGTCTGGATGCCGCGGTCGCCGCCGGTGCCCGCGTACGGCTCGCGCATCCACGCCGTGCGCGAGCCCAGGGCCCCGTCCAGGAACATCTTCACCCCGCCCACGCGCAGCCGCTCGCCCCCGAAGCCGCTGCGCACGCCCACCTGGATCGCCGCGTCGAGGCGGGGCAGCGGGATCGCCTGGAGGACGCGCAGCCGCAGCAGCCCCTCGGCGTCGAGCGCGGCGAAGTCCTCCATCCCGGTCACCTCGACGGAGTGCAGGCCGGTGAGCCCCAGGCGGTGCACGCGACGCTGGGCCTCCAGGAGCGCGTCGCGGCGCTCGGCGGGCGTCTCGGGCGGCAGGTGCCGCTCGGCGAGCGCCATCGCCTTCTCCAGCAGCACGCCGGTGGGCTCGCCCGTCTCCGCGTCGCGCACGATCTGCCCGCCCTCGGGGTCCGGCGTGTCGCGCCCGACGCCCGCGCGGCGCAGCGCCTCGGTGTTCAGCCAGGCGCCGTGGATGTCGTGGCTCTGGAAGTAGCACGGCCGCTCCGGGCAGACGCGGTCCAGCTCCGCGCGCGTCGGCAGCCTCCCCCAGCGGTGCGCGTCCCACCCGAGCCCGCGCACCCACCCCGTGCCCCGCGCCGCGTGCGCGGCTATCCGCTCCAGCGCCTCCTCGACGGTGCGCGCCGCGTTCAGGTCCACGCGGGTGAGCGAGAGGCCCCAGGTGGTCAGGTGCACGTGCGCGTCGGTGAGCCCCGGCGTGACGTACGCCTCCCCCAGGTCCTCGACCAGCGCGCCGCGGCCCGCCAGCGACTCCATCTCCGCCCGCGACCCCGCCGCCGCGACCCTCCCGCCGCGGATGAACAGCGCCTCCACGGGCGGCTGCCCGCCGAGCACGTGGATGCGGCGGGCGGCGAGGACCAGGTCGGGCTCGGGCGACGGATGCATGCGGCGCGGCGGCGGTTCGGGGCGGATCGGGATCGGCGGCGGAAGATGGCGACCCGGCCCGACGACGGAAAGGCTTCGGCGTGCTTCGACGGACGTCGGCGCGGCCGCGGGTGGGTGCCCCCTCCCCCGCGCGGCCCTCGGCTGCTCGTTCCTCGCAGCCAGGGGGCGCGCTCCCCTCCCCCGCTACGCGGTAGAGGGGAAATGCAGCCTTGTTTTCGCGTGGTGCCCGGGAGAGATGCGCCGATCCCGCCTCCGCCCAGCCCGAAGGGCTTCCCGTAGTTCCAGCGAGCGTCTTCAGGCGCTCGTCCTCCGGCGCTTCCCTTCCCGGCGCTCGCCCTCCCGCGCTCGTCACCGGGCGCCCGACCGTCTAGCCCGACCCTTGCGACAGGGCGCGGCGGCAACGATCTTGGCGCGCTTCCTCGGCCCGGGCTCAATGGAATACGAATACGTCGACACGCAGGAGGGGCTCGCGCGGGTGGTCGAGCGGCTGCGCGGGGAGCGGCTGGTGGGCGCCGACACCGAGGCCGCGGGCTACCACCGCTACTTCGACCGCATGAGCCTGGTGCAGCTCTCGGGCGGGGCCGGCAACTTCCTGGTCGACCCGCTGGCCGTGCGCGACCTGTCGCCGCTGGCGGCCGTCTTCGAGAACGACCACGTCGAGACCGTCTTCCACGACGCCGACTACGACCTGCGCATCCTGGACCGCGACGCGGGTCTGCGTGTGACGAACCTCTTCGACACGCAGATCGCCGCGGCCTTCCTGGGCGAGCGGGCGCTGGGGCTCGGCAACGTGGTGGAGAAGTACCTGGGAGTGCGGCTCCCCAAGGAGCACCAGCGGGCCGACTGGGCCGAGCGCCCGCTCTCGCAGGGGATGAAGGAGTACGCCGCCGCCGACACCGCGCACCTCCCCGCGCTGCGCGACCGCCTGCGCGCCGAGCTGGAGCGCAGGGGGCGCCTCGCCTGGGCCGAGGAGGAGTTCCGCCGCCGCGAGCTGACGCGCTGGAGCGAGCCCGACGACGCCCGCGAGGCGTTCATGCGCGTCAAGGGCGCCCGCGACCTGTCCCCGCGCGGCCTGGCGATCCTGCGCGAGCTGCACGAGTGGCGCGAGGGCGTGGCGAAGGAGCTGGACCGCGCCACCTTCCGCGTGCTCTCGAACCAGGCGCTGCTGGAGATGAGCGCCACCGCGCCGCAGAGCACGCAGGCGCTCACGGCCGTCACCGGCGTGTCGGAGGGAATGGCGCAGCGGCGTGGGCGCGAGCTGCTGGCCGCCGTCCGCCGCGGCCTGGCGGTGCCCGAAGACCAGCTCCCGCGCTGGCCGCGCGCCCCGCGCTGGGAGCGTGACCTGGAGCTGGAGGCGCGCGTGGAGGCGCTTAAGGCCGCGCGCAACCGCCGCGCCGAGGAGCTGGAGCTGGACCCCGGCTTCCTCATCTCGCGCAACATGCTGGAAGAGGTGGCCCGGGCCCAGCCGAAGACGCCCGAGCAGCTCGCCGAGGTTCCCGGCGTGCGCCGCTGGCAGGTGGAGGCCTTCGGCGAGGCGCTGCTCAGGGCGCTGCGGTAGCGCGCGCCGGCTGAGCGGAATGATGTCATCCCGAGGGGCGCGGTAGCGACCCGAAGGATCTACTCGCCCCGGCTGGTGGGTCGCCATCGGCGCGTGAGTCGTCGGGCGAGATACGGATCTTGAGACGAAGAACGTCAGAGGTGGCGGATGCGTGAGATCACGGACGACGGCGGGCGGGTCTGGCAGCCGGTGGCGGTGGAGAGCACGGTGGCGCACCTGAAGAAGGGGGCCACGCTCGCCTTCCGCCCGACCGACGACCCCACCGCCGAGCCGGTGCGGACGGCGATCGCCTTCAACAGCATGGCGGCGGCCGAGTTCGCCATCGGCACGATGAGCGAGAAGGACCTGAAGCGCCGCCTGGAGTGGGCCAAGACCGACGCGGGAATCCACTGACGCGTCCCGGCCGAGGCGAGCGTCGCCGGACGAGATCGGTTGGTGGGAGGGTCGACGGAGAAGAGAAGGGCGGGCCCCGTGCGCGGGAGCCCGCCTTTTCTCGTTGGCAGGTGGGGCTGGGCGGTTGAAACCGCGGCAACAACCACACGAAGTCCGCCTTCGCGGACTCCCTCGCCGGGATCCGCGCGTCGGGCGGGCCTCGGCGCGGTGACCGGGTTCTCCGCCGGTCAGAACCGGCGCAGCGCGGCGCGCGCGGCCTCGCGGATCTCCGCGCGCGGGTGCTCGCGGGCGATCGAGTCCAGCGGGCGCCGGGCGTGCTCCTCGGGAAGGCGGGCCAGCGCGTCCACGGCCGCGCGCTGCACCTTCGCGCTCCGGTCGCCGAACGCCGCCAGCAGCAGGCTCTGCGCGGCGGCCGCGGGCGGGGCGTTCTCGCCGATCCGCCGCACCGAGAGGGCGCGCCCCTCCTCGTCGCCCGTCAGCGTCACGTAGCCGGTCGCGCCTGCGCCGGCTCCCGCGCGGGTGGCGTACCCGATTCCGCCCGCGGTGCTCGCGGTATAACCGGTCCCCGAGATGCGTCCGTCGCGGCCGAGGGTGATGGTGCAGCCCGCCCCGCACTCCACGTCGCCGCCCGCCGAGGTGCGCAGCGCGGTCCCGCGCGACGAGCCGGCGCGGCGGATGCGCACGTCGCCGTTCACGGCCGCCACGCGCACGGTGTGGCGGCCGCTCCCGGTGCGGCCCCGGGCGCGGACGTAGCGGCGCGGCGTGCCCTGCCGCCCGTCCCAGTCGTTCGTCTGGGTGACCTGGAGCGGGAAGTCGCTGACGATCCGCACCGGCGCGTGGCTGCGGGTGTAGGCGGTCTCGACGTCGAAGTCGCCGCTGAAGTCCGCCGGGAGGGTGAGCGTCACGGCGCCGTTCCCGGTGGAGATCTCCACGTCGCCGCCGCCCACGAGCCGCACCGTCACCTGTCCCGCGCCCGTGGACGCCCGCGCCGAGCCGTCCACCGCCTCCAGCACGATCTCGCCGCCGCCGGTGCTCACGTTCACGTCGCCGCCGGCGGGTCCCACGTGGACGGCGCCCCCGCCCGTGCTGATGTTGGCGCCCTCCGGCGCCTCGGCCACGTCCACCCGCCCGCCCGGCTTGCTGATGTTCACCTGGCCGCGGGCCTGCCCGTACCCGCGCGTGGAGGCGCGCGTGCTGCGCCTCTCGAGGTCGGCGAGGTCGTGCAGGTCGTTCAGGTCCGCCGCATCGGCCGCGTCGGCCATGTCATCCAGGTCGCCCAGGTCGCCCAGGTCGGCGTGGATGGTGTTGGTGCCGTCTCGCGAGGAGTGGATCACCGCGCCGCCCTCGCTGTCGATGTCCAGGTCGCCCTGGTTGCCGCTCAGCACCACGCCGCCGCCCTCGGTGCGCAGGGTGCCGTCCAGGCGCGAGCGGGAGATGGCCGCGCCGCCGCCCTCGGTGGTCATCCGCACCGTCCCGCGCGCTCCCGTGAGGGCCAGCCCGCCGCCCTCCGTGCTCCCGGTGAAGGTCCCCGTCACCCCGTCGATCTGCAGCCCGCCGCCTTCGGTGGTGCCGGCCACGTCGAAGCGGCGCGGCACGCGGATCTCGACGTGCTCCCCGCGGACGTGCTCGTGGTGGCTCCCCACGTGGCGTGAGCTCACCTCGATCCCGTTCGCGGTGCGCTCGGCGAAGTAGCGGACGCGCTCGCGGCCCGGTCCGCGCACCTCGGCCCGCACGTGCACCGCGTCGCGGTCCCAGGCGATCACCCGCGCGGTCGCCCCCGTCTCCAGCCGCAGGACGAGCCGCTCTCCTTCGCGCGCGGGGAGCTCGCGCTCGTAGACGCCCTGCTGCGCCGGGCCCGCGGACTCGGCGGGGCGGGCCGCGGATGCCGGGGCGGCGGGCGATTCGGCCTTCTGCGCATCCACCGCGCGCGCCGACGGCGACGCGGCGTCGCCCGGGCGCATGGCGGAAAGGGGGAGGACCAGGAGGAGCGCGGCCGCGGCGGCGCCGAGCGCGGCGGGGCGGGTGAGCGCCCGGCGGCTGCGCACCCCGTCCAGCACCGCCAGGAGGCGCCCCTCGAGCTGCGACGGCCGCGCCATGCTGACCGCCACGGGCCCGGCCAGCGCCGCGGGGCGGAAGGCGCGCGCCACCTCCAGCAGGTGCGCGGCGTACTCGCGGGCGCGGGTCCCGGCCGAGAGCACCCGGTCGTCGCACGCCAACTCGCGCTCCACCCGCTGGCGGCGCGCGGCGTACCAGGCGCCCGGGTGGAACCAGTAGAGCGCGCACGCCACCGCCGAGAGCGTCTGCGTCAGGCAGTCGCGCCGCGCCACGTGCGCCAGCTCGTGCAGCAGCACCACGCGCCGGCGCTCCTCGGGCCACTCCAGCGCCTCGTCCGGCAGCAGCACCACCGGGCGGCGCGTCCCCCACGTCATCGGCATGGTCGCGCGGGCGCTGCGCAGCAGGGTGACGGGACGGTCGACGTCCAGCATCCACGCCAGGTCGGCCAGCAGCGCCCGCCACCCCTCGTCGTCCAGCGGCCGGGCCTCGCGCGCCAGCCGGACCAGCCCCCAGCGGCCCAGCGCCAGCCGCGCCAGCAGCGCCAGCACCCCCGCCAGGTAGACGCCCAGCAGCAGCATCCCCGGCGCGATGCCCCCCGCCGAGGCCGCCGCGGCGCCGCGCGCGCCCCGCCCGAACTCCGGCGGCACCGGGTCCGGCGCGCCCTCCGCGGCGTACACGGGGACGCTGCGCTCCACCGCCAGCGGCACGTAGTCGCCGGTGATCACCACGGCCGGGAGGGGATACGCCGCCGGCTCGGGCGCGCGCACCTCCACGAAGTTCAGCCGCCAGCCGGGGAGCGTGGCGGAGAAGAGCGGGAGCGCCAGCAGGCCGCACGTGGCCAGCGTCCACACCAGGTGCCGCGTGGCCGCCGAGGCGCGCAGCCGCGCCAGCACGACCGACGCGAGGCCGGCGGCGGCCAGCAGCAGCGTCGCCTTGACCAGCACCGCCAGCGGGAAGGCCGCGTCGGGCGAGAGGGGGAGGGGAGCGCTCATCGGTCGTCTTCTCCGGGGTCGCGTGCCTGGTCCAGGAGCGCGGAGAGCCGCGCGTGCTCGTCGTCGGAAAGCGGCTGCCCGCCCAGGTCCAGCAGCGCGGCCACGGCGGATTCGCGGGAGTTGTCGAAGAAGGTGCGCAGCAGGTGCTTGAGCGCCGAGCGGCGGGCCTCGTCGGGCTCGGTGGTGGGGAGGTAGACGTAGCGCGGGCCGTCCTGCTCGTGGCGCAGGTAGCCCTTCTCCTCCAGCAGCCGCAGCATCCCGCGCACGGCCGAGTAGCTGGGGGGATCGGGAAGCTCCGCCAGCACCTCGGCGGCGGTGGCGCGCCCGAGCCGGTAGACGGCGTCCATGATCTGCCGTTCGCGGCGGCCCAGGTCCAGGGGAGGGGATGGCGGCATGCGGTCTCCCGGTGTCAATGGACTGACATAGTGTCAGTACATTAGCACACGGGGTCCGGGCGGTCAAGGATGATGTTCGGGGGAGGGTGAATCCCGCTGAATCGGGAGAGACCGCAACGGAGAACCACGATTCGCGCCCGCGCCCTGGAGCCCCGTATCGGCCAGGCATTCGATCAGCTCGAAGGAGGGTTGCCTCAAATCAGTTCGGGCCATACCTTGTGGGACCCCCTGTTTCCTCCTCGTTCGACCTTCCCAGGCTGGAGAAGCCCGATGCGATTCTCGGTGGCGTTCGGAACGCTACTCACGCTGTTCACCCTCGCAGCATGCGAAACCGCGAACACCACGACGAACATGAAGGACTTCCACCCGACCGTAATGGTGCAGCGTGACGCCAGCTACCGTCTGACGGAGACCGAGCGGCAGCAAATCCGTCGCGGGTTCGATATGGAGGCCCTGGAGCGGCTCCTGTCGCATGTGCGCCCGGAACAGCGCGACTCCCTGCTCGCCGCGTTTCGCATTCCGCGGAGCGGCGAGGCCTTCCAGGAGCTCTGGTATCTCGGCGACCCCGGACTGCAGGAGATTCTGGAAGAAGTGTGGGCTCCCGTTTGGGAGCATCGGACGGTGGAGGAAATCGAGGCGGACGAGACTGACCGACCCGGCAAACGGCTGGCAATCGCGCGGCGCCAACGCGGCCACAGCTGATCTGAATTCCGCACCTGCCTTCCCCTTCTCATGCGAAACGGATCCTATGCGCGCTCTACAGGACTTTGTCCGGGTATGCGCCCTGTGGTGTGTCCTGTTCGGCGCCATGGCTGCGCGAGCGGATGCGCAGTACCAGCAGTACGAACGGATGGCCTGCCCGCGGGAGCTGATCAACATGTACATAGACAAGGCTTCCGCGCGAACAGGCATCGAGTACACGTTTCGAAGTGATTGGGTGAACGCGTCTGCATTGGGATTGACGCAAGCCTTCTTCGACCCGAAAGGCGACTGGTGGGTGCCGCTCATTTCAGAAAACAGGCGTGCGGCATGGGATGATGCGGGTCTATACGTCTCCTGTCACAAGCTTGTCTACTACCGCTCCAACGGTACGAATCGACCGCGTTACGCCCATATTCAGAGTCGAGTACACCGAGGGCGAGGTTCGCGAAATCAACTGTGACACCTCGACGGATGAAGGACTCTACGAGGTCGGCTACACGCCCTACGAGGACGGTTCCCCCACGCCCAGCACCTGTGGAGGCGGGACGGGAGGGAGCGGGACCACAGGCGAGGACCCGGGCAGCGGCACCCAGTTCTATCCTGGCGACTACACTGGTGGAGAAACGGTGGATTGGGAGACCGGCAAGGGCAACGGCGGGACCAGCGCGTGCGGCGACAAGGCCGTCGTCGAGTACGTCTGTATCGACGTGTACAACGAAGAAACCGGTCAGTGGGAACAATGGTCATGCGGGTATGCGACGACCTGCTGAACCGACGAACCAATGAGCTTCCAACGACACCTTACGGAGAACCAATCCATGACCAGGCGCTCCATGCTACTGCTCGCGGCAGCTCTCTTCACCCTCTCCGGCACGGGGGAGGTACGTGGCCAGCAAGCGTCGCCCTCGAATCGCCCCACCCGCGTTCCGGTGACGGTCGTGCTTCTGGACCAGCTTCCACAGGCGGATGCTCCGTTCCTGGTGCAGCGCAGGCCGGACGTGAGCCCGCACGACGTGATCCTGCTGCGCTCGAATGCCACGCGGGAACAGCTCTCCGACGCCATCCGAGCGCTGCTGGTCATTCGCCAGGTCGGAGGGGATACGGCGACGCAACGCGCGACCATGCGGATGCGCCCCGATCAGGTGCGCAGCGGCCCCCGGCGGGAGTTCCCGTGGGTTTCGCGCGTTCTCGCGGACCTGCGGCGGGCCGCGCCGCAGGAAGTCGCGGGATACGGGAACGTTCGCGCGGTGGAAATCTGGCTCCCGCCTCAGCACCGGCGCGGAACGCGGTGAGGTCGTCGATCCCGGGCGGTTGGGTCGTCCGTGTGCCCGGGAACTACCATAACGGCGGAACTGCGGGTTCGGGCGTGTCCCTCCGCTGCGCTCCGGGCCGGGCTGCGCGCGCCGTAGGCCTGCAAACAACGCAGGCCAACGGCGCCGGGCCACCGCCGCCACGAAACCCCTGTGGCGGCGGCGTCCCGGCCCTGTCGGGCGCGCATCCC
>DASVWD010000266.1 GCA_036389795.1 Longimicrobium sp. | reverse complement strand
CGGGCTCGAATACAACACCGACCTGTTCGACCGCGGCACGATCCGGCGGATGCTGGGGCACCTGGAGCGCGTGCTGGAAGAGGTCGCCGCGGATGCGGACGTGCGCCTCTCGAAGCTGGCGCTGATGGACGATGCGGAGCGGCGGCAGGTGGTGTCGGAGTGGAACGCCACGGACGCCGCGTACCCGCGGGAGCGCTGCATCCACCAGCTCTTCGAGGCGCAGGCGGATCGCACGCCGGCCGCCGTGGCCGTGGTGTTCGAGGGCGGCGAGCTCACCTACGGGGAGCTGGACGAGCGGGCCAACCGGCTCGCGTGGCACCTGGCCGGGATGGGCGTGGGTCCGGACGCGCGCGTGGGGCTGTGCCTGGAGCGTGGCCCGGAGATGATGATCGCGGTGCTGGGGATCCTCAAGGCGGGCGCGGCCTACGTCCCGCTGGATCCCGCCTACCCCGCCGAGCGCCTGGCGTACATGCTGGAAGACTCGGCCGCGCGGGTGCTGCTGACGCAGCGGAGCCTGGCGGAGCGGCTTCCCGCGGGCGAGACCCCGGTGGTCCGCCTGGACGCCGACGCAGCCGAAATCGCGCGACAGAGCGCCGCGCGTCCGCGGGTGCCGGTCGCGCCCGGCCACCTGGCCTACGTCATCTACACCTCCGGGAGCACCGGGCGGCCCAAGGGCGTGGCGATGCCGCACCGGCCTCTGGTCAACCTGCTCGCCTGGCAGGCAGGCGACTGGCGCGTGCCGGGGGCCGCGGTCACGCTGCAGTTCGCCACCATCAGCTTCGACGCCTCGTTCCACGAGATCTTCTCCTGCTGGATGGCAGGGGGACGGGTGGTGCTGATCGCGGAGGAGCTGCGCTACGACCCGGCGGGGCTGCTGGAGGTGATGGAGCGCGCCGGGGTGGAGCGGCTCTTCATGCCGGCGGTGGCGCTGCAGCAGCTGGCCGAGGTGGCGGACGCGAGGGGCGTGGTGCCCTCGCGGCTGCGCGAGGTGCAGACGGCCGGGGAGCAGCTGCGCATCACGGAGCCGATGCGGCGCTGGTTCGCCGCGCTGGGAGCGCCGCTGCACAACCACTACGGCCCCTCCGAGACGCACGTGGTCACCGCGCTCGCGCTGGAGGGAGATCCGGCCGGGTGGCCGCTGCTGCCAGGGATCGGCGGGCCGATCGCGAACACACAGTGCTACGTGCTCGACGCGCGGCTGCGGCCCGCGCCCATCGGCATTCCCGGCGAGCTGTACCTGGGCGGCGACTCCCTGGCGCGCGGCTACCTGGCGCGCCCGGCGCTGACGGCGGAGCGCTTCTCCCCCGATCCGTTCGCGACCGTCCCGGGAGCGCGGGTCTACCGCACGGGCGACCGCGTGCGGTGGTTGGCGGATGGCGGGATCGAGTTCCTGGGACGGACCGACGAGCAGGTGAAGATCCGCGGCTTCCGGATCGAGCCGGGGGAGGTCGAGGCCGTCCTGTCGGACCACGCGGACGTGCGCGAGGCGGTGGTGGTGGTGCGGGAGGACGCGCCGGGCGACCGCCGGCTGGTGGCGTACGTGGTGGCGGACGAGCCGGCGGCGGTCACCCCCGCCGAGCTGAGGGCGCACCTGAAGGGGCGCCTCCCGGAGTACATGGTGCCGTCGGCGGTCGTGGTGCTGGAGTCGCTGCCGCTGACGCCGAGCGGGAAGGTGGCCCGGCGGGCGCTGCCGGAGCCGGAGTACGCCGCGGCGGAGGAGCGCCACGTGGCGCCGCGGACGCCGACCGAGGAGGTGCTGGCGGGGATCTGGGCGGAGGTGCTGCGCCTGGAGCGGGTGGGGGTGCACGACAACTTCTTCGATCTCGGCGGCCACTCGCTGATGGCCACGCGCATGGTGTCGCGCATCCGGGCCGTGCTCTCGGTGGAGCTGCCGCTGCGGGCGCTGTTCGAAGGGCCGACGGTGGCGGAGCTGTCGGTGCGCGTGGAGGAGATGCGCCGCGCGGAGGTGCCGCTGCTGCCCCCCGTGGTGCGCAGGAGCCCCGCGTCCGATCCCTATGATTCGATCTCCAGCCTCGACGAGCTGTCCGACGACGAGCTGGACCTTCTCCTGAGCACCCAATCGTGAAGGATCGAACCGGGATGCCTGAAGTCGATTCCACCGCCGGACTGTCCCGCCTCCAGAAGCAGGAGCTGCTCCGGAAGATCCTGGCCGAGAAGAGGCGGCCGCGCACGGAGCCGGCGTCCTACGCGCAGGAGCGGCTCTGGTTCTTGGACCGGCTCGCCCCGGGGAGCAGCACCTTCAACATCCCCGTGGGATGGCGCCTGGGCGGCGCCCTGGACGAGGCGGCGCTGGAGCGGAGCTTGGGCGAGATCGTCCGGCGTCACGAGGCGCTGCGGACCACGTTCGCGGAAGTCGACGGCGCGCCCGTGCAGGTGATCGCGCCCTTTGGCGGGTTCGTGCTTCCGATCGACGATCTCTCCCGGCTCGCGGACGTGGATCGCGAAGCCGAAGTCCGGCGCCGCGCCGGCGAGGAGGCGCGGCGTCCGTTCGAACTCTCGGCCGGGCCGCTCTTCCGCGCGGTGCTGCTGCGGGTGGACGAGGAAGACCACGTGCTGCTGCTCACGATGCACCACATCGTCAGCGACGGGTGGAGCCTGGGGGTTCTCTTCCGCGAGCTGTCGTCGCTGTACGGGGCGTACCACGAGGGCAGAAAGTCGCCGCTCGCGGAGCTGCCGGTGCAGTACGCCGACTACGCCGTCTGGCAGCGCGAGCAGTTGGAGGGGGAGTCGCTGAAGTGGCAGCTCTCGTACTGGAAGGAGCGTCTGGCGGGCGCGCCCAGGGTGCTCGACCTGCCCACCGACCGTCCCCGTCCGGCGGTGCGGACGCACCGGGGCTCCGCCGTCTGGACGGAGCTCTCCCCGGAGGTGCTGGAGCGGCTGCAGGCGCTGGGACGGAGCGAGGGCGCGACGCTGTTCATGACGCTGCTGGGCGCCTTCCAGGTGCTCCTCTCGAAGTACAGCGGGAGCGAGGACATCGTCGTGGGGAGCTCGATCGCCGGGCGTACGAGCGGGGAGGTGGAGGAGCTGATCGGCTTCTTCATCAACTCCCTGGTGCTGCGGACGGATCTCGGTGGGGATCCGAGCTTCCGGGAGGTGCTGCGGCGGGTGCGGGCGGTGACGCTGGGCGCGTACGAGCACCAGGATCTTCCCTTCGAGAAGCTGGTGGCCGAGCTGCAGCCGGAGCGGTCCCTGAGCCACTCGCCGCTCTTCCAGGTGTCGTTCTCGCTGAACAACCCGGACGGCTCCGGGCTCGGCCTGCCGGGGCTGCGGATCGAGCCCGTCTACCCGGACGCCGAGACCGCGAAGTCCGACCTGAGCCTCGCGTTCGTGAATGACCCGCGGGGTCTGAGGGCGGCTCTGAACTACAGCACGGACCTGTTCGACGAGGGCACCGCCCGGCGGATGCTGGGGCACCTGGAGCGGGTGCTGGAGCAGGTCGCCGCGGAAGCGAACGTGCGCCTCTCGCGGCTGGACCTGCTCGGCGAGGCGGAGCGCGCGCTGGTGCTGGGGGAGTGGAACGCGACGGAGGCGGAGGTTCCCGCCGAGCTGTGCATCCACCACCTCTTCGAGGCGCAGGTGGAGCGCGCGCCGGGGGCGGTGGCGGTCTCGTACGAAGCCGAGTCGCTCTCGTACGCGGAGTTGAACGCGCGCGCCAACCGGCTCGCCCACCACCTGAAGGGCCGCGGCGTGGGACCGGACGTGCGGGTGGGGATCTGCATGGAGCGCAGCCTGGAGATGGCCGTGGCGCTGCTGGCCATCCTCAAGGCGGGCGGCGCCTACGTCCCGCTCGACCCGGCATATCCGGCGGACCGGCTGCGCCAGATGCTCCAGGAGAGCCGTCCCCGGCTCCTGCTGGCGCACGCGGCGACCGGGACGCTCTTCGCGGACTCGGACATCCCGGCGATCGACGTCGAAGCCGACGCGCCGGAGTGGGCGGGCCGTCCCGCGACCAACCCGGATCGTGGGAATCTCACTCCCGACCACCTGTGCTACGTCATCTACACCTCGGGCTCCACGGGGAGACCCAAGGGGGTGATGAACGTCCATCGCAACGTGGTCAACCGGCTGGTCTGGGGGCAGGAGGCCTGGGGGATGGGCCCGGCGATGCTCTGCAAGACGTCGCTGAACTTCGACGGGTCCCTGCGCGAGCTGTTCTGGCCGTGGAGCGTGGGCGCGCGGGTGGTCCTCGCCCGTCCGGAGGGTCACCGCGACCCGGACTACCTGCTGGAGACGCTGCACCGGGAGGGGATCACCACGGTGAACCTCGTCCCCTCCATGCTGCAGGTCCTGCTGGAGCACCCCAGGGTGGAGCTCTGCACGGGGCTGGAGCGGGTGCTCTGCGGGGGCGAGGCGCTGCCGGTCGCGCTGCTGCAGCGCTTCCACGAGCGGCTGCCGCACGTGGCGCTCCACAACCTCTACGGTCCTTCCGAGGCGGCCACGGCCCTGGCGGCGCTCCACTGCGCGCCGGAGGAAGCGCGGGCCACGGTGCCCATCGGGCGTCCGACGGGGAACGTGCGCGTGTACCTGGTGGACGGGGCGGGGCGGCCGGTGCCGGTGGGCGTGCCCGGAGAGCTGCTCATCGGGGGCGCGGGGGTGGCGCGCGGCTACCTGGGGCGCTCCGACCTGACGGCGGAGCGGTTCGTCCCCGATCCCTTCGGTGGCGAGCCCGGCGCGCGGCTGTACCGGACGGGAGACCTGGCCCGGTGGCTGGCGGACGGCAGGATCGAGTTCCTGGGGCGGAACGACTTCCAGGTGAAGATCCGCGGCTTCCGCGTCGAGCCGGGAGAGGTGGAGGCGGCGCTGGCGTCGCACGCGGCGGTGCGCGAGGCCCTGGTGGTGGCGCGCGAGGACGGGCCGGGTGACCGGCAGCTGGTGGCGTACGTGGTGGGCGAGGTGGAGACGGACGCGCTGCGCGAGCACCTGCGCCAGAGCCTGCCGGAGTACATGGTGCCGGCCGCCTTCGTCGTCCTCGACCGGATTCCGCTGAACCCGAACGGGAAGGTGGACCGCACGGCGCTGCCGGCGCCGGAGTACGGGGCGGCGGAGGACGCGTACGTGGCGCCGCGGACGCCGGCCGAGGAGGTGCTGGCGGGGATCTGGGCGGAGGTGCTGCGCCTGGAGCGGGTGGGGGTGCGCGACAACTTCTTCGAGTTGGGCGGGCACTCGCTGCTCGCCACGCGGGTGGTCTCGCGCATCCGGGAGGTGTTCGGCGTCGAGCTGCCGCTGCGGGCGCTGTTCGAGGGGCCGACGACCGCGGAGATGGCCGCGCGCGTGGAGGAGATGCGGCGCGCGGAGCTGCCGGTGCTTCCGCCGGTGGTGCCGGTGGAGCGGACGGGGGCGCTGCCGCTCTCCTTCGCGCAGGAGCGGCTCTGGTTCATCGACCAGCTGGAGCCGGGAAGCGCCGTCTACAACATCCCCATGGCATGGCGCCTGGGCGGTGCGCTGGACGGGGCGGCGCTGGAGCGGAGCCTGAGCGAGATCGTCCGGCGTCACGAGTCGCTGCGGACCACCTTCACGGAGGTGGACGGCTCGCCGGTGCAGGTGATCGTGCCCTTCGGCGGGTTCAGCCTCCCGGTGGAAGATCTGTCGAGCGAGGCGGATCGGGAGGCGGCGGTGCGCCGCCGCGTCGGCGAGGAGGCGAGGCGGGCGTTCGATC
>DASVWD010000265.1 GCA_036389795.1 Longimicrobium sp. | reverse complement strand
ACGGACGGCGGGGAGCAGCCTCTTCACTCAGGACGGAGCACAACACACTCAGTCCATCAACCATCCGAACCGCCGTATACGGACCCGTACGTACGGTGGTGGGGGAGGGGGTGCCGGGAGACCGGCCCCCCTATCCCGATTGGTATCGATTGCGGTGCGCTGGGCTGGCGCTGTTCCCGGTCTCGGATCCGCTCCGGCGTTCGCGTGGCGGAGTTGGGCCGTGATCAGGCGCAGTTGCAACGCGTGTCCCAGCAGGTCGTGCAGGTCCCGATCAGGGTGCAGTACCGCGACCCGGCCGCTGCATCCGTCGCGGGCTCCGCCTCGGGCTCCGCCACGGCGAGCGAGAACGGGTCCTGGTCGAGGACGAACGAATCGACTTCCAGCGTGTCGAGTAGCAGCTTCATGGGATGCCTCCGGGAGAAGCGGTTCATCGCAGCGCGATCGTGAGCCATGCCGGCCGTGGCCGCAGGAACCGCTGCGGCGCCTGAGAGGGTGCGTTCCATCGTAGCTCCGTCGTGATGTGGCAGCAAGGAATACGTGTGCGTGTTCGTCGGACGATGCGGCACCCGCCTGCCGCCCCACGTTTGAGCCTGCGAGGTGAAAGGTGCCGATTCGAAAGGGTGAACGAGCGGATCTTCCTCAGATCTTCTCCGTCGTCAACGAGGCGGCGCAGGCGTACCGGGGGGTGATCCCGGCCGACCGGTGGCGCGAGCCGTACATGCCGCGGGACGAGCTGGAGCGGGAGACCGCGCAGGGCGTCGTCTTCTGGGTCGCCGAGGAGGAAGGACGCCTGCTGGGCGTCATCGGAATCCAGGACAGGGGACCCGTCGCGCTGGTGCGCCACGCGTACGTCGCGCCGGCGGCGCAGCGGATGGGCGTGGGTACGAAGCTCCTGCGCCACGTCGAGAGCCTCGTCCACAAGCCGATCCTGATCGGCACCTGGGCGGCTGCAGCGTGGGCGATCGAGTTCTACCGGCGCAACGGGTTCACCGTCGTGCCGGACCACGAGAAGGAGCGCCTGCTCCGGACCTTCTGGTCGATCCCCGAGAGACAGATCGAAGCCTCCGTCGTCCTCGCCGACAGGCGCTGGATGGAGGCCGAGAGGCCGGCTTCGACGGACGGCTGATCGCGCCGGGCAAGCGTCGCCGGAACGGTCACGATCCCATCGTTCCACCGCTGTTCTGGATTTCCGGGCTCCCGACCGGGATCGTCCTCCAATCGCGACAATCCCACCGCTCCACAGAGTGCCGCCTGCGCGCGGGGCGTTGCTGCGATGGCGTTCCAGTGACGGTCATAGACACCATCGGGCCATTCATAGAGATTGAAAACGATACCGGATCCCGTCCCCGGAAGGGGACAGCGATTGACGCTCCCGGGGTACAGTGTTATTTTCGTAACGCATTGTGCAGCAGATGGTTAGGCGTACATGGCCGCGGGCGTGCTTCCCTCGCCCGCTTTTTCTTTGGAGATCCTGTCCACGTGCGACTGCGACGGCTCGACGATCGGACGCCCGGGATGCTGCTGGCGACGCCCACGCGGTGGATCGCCGGCGGGAGCCGGGAAGCGCCGGGAGACGGAGAGGTGCTCTCCGCCGCCCCGGGCGCGCTCGTCCCCGTCCCGGCGCTGGTGGGCGGCGAGGGGCTGGTCCTGCTGCTGGAGGCCGGCGCCGACGAGGCGCTGCTGCTGTCGTCGCCCGACGCCTGCCGGGTGCCGCGCGGCCGCGAGTCGGACCTGCTCCAGCGCGCCGCCGCCCGCGCGCGCCAGGAGCGCGTGCGGATGCACAAGCGGCAGCGGCTCCCCGACCAGCTCATCGCCTACTTCGAGGAGCTGAACGCGGCCGAGGCCGTCGACGCCGTGTTCCGCGCGCTGGCGACCCACGCGCTGGCCATCGTCGGTGCGCACACCGCCGTGGCGCTGGTGCGCGACGCGGAGCGCGGGCTGCTGCGCGCCCCCGCCCGCCCGGGCGCGCCGCCGGGCGAGTACCGGCCGTGCGTGCTCTGGGACGAGCGCCTGGCCTCGCCGGGGCTGGCGCTGGCACCCGACGCCCGCGCCGGCGGCTCCTTCGCCACGCTGGCCCCCCTCTTCGGCGACCCGCAGACCAACCTGATCGCGCACGTCCCCGTGGGCGAGGAGGGGGTGCTGGTGCTCACCGAGCGGCGCGAGGAGCGCATCTTCGAGCCCGAGGACTGGGACGTGCTGCGCGCCCTGGCGCTGCAGGCCGAGATGGCGCTCAAGCGCATCCGCCTAATCGAGAGCGTGCGCAGCCTCTCGCTCACCGACTCGCTCACCGGCCTGGCCAACCGCCGCCACATGGAGGTGGTGCTGGAGCACGCCTGGGCGGCCGCGCGCCGCGGCGACCCGCTGGCGGTGGTGGTGCTGGACCTGGACGACTTCAAGGACGTCAACGACCGCCAGGGGCACCAGGCGGGCGACCGGCTCCTCTGCGCCGTGGCCGACGCGCTCCGCGCCGAGGCCCGCGGCGCCGACGTGGTGGTGCGCTACGGCGGCGACGAGTTCCTGGTGATCCTCCCCGGCGGGAGCGCCGTGGGGGCGCGGACCCTGGCCGACCGCGTGCGGCGGCGCCTGGCGGGGCGGGTGGGGGTGAGCGCCGGGGCGGCCGAGTACCACGCCGAGTGCGCCTCGCCCGACGAGCTGATCCGCGAGGCCGACCGCGCCCTCTACGAGGCCAAGCGCAGCCGCGTCGACGGCAGGAGCTGATCCCGCATCGAGGGGGGACCGGATCCGGTCTCGAAGAAAAGCAGGCGGGGTGCTCCCGGAAGCCGGGAGCACCCCGCCTGCTTTTGCGTGTCCGCCGCTACTTCGCGGTGAGGGCCGCGGCGTGGTGCCGCAGGCGGTGCATGTCGGCGAAGTCGGGGAGCACGGTGCACTCGGCCCAGGGGTCGTCGTCGGTGTCGGCCGACTCGCCCGAGTCGAGGACGGCCAGGAAGACCTCCACGATCGCCGGGTCGAACTGGGTGCCCGAGCAGCGCACCAGCTCCGCCCGCGCCTCGGCGGCGCTGGAGGCCTCCTTGTAGGCGCGCCGGGTGATCATGGCGCAGTACGCGTCGACCACGGACACGATGCGCGCCGGCAGGGGGATCTCCTCGCCCGCCAGCCCGTCGGGGTAGCCGGTGCCGTCGAAGCGCTCGTGGTGGTGCAGCACCACGTCGGCCACCCCCTCCAGCGCGGGGACGCTGCTCAGCAGGTCGTGCCCCACGCGCACGTGGGCCCGCATGAGCTCCACCTCTTCGGGGAGGAGCGGCCCCGGCTTGTGCAGCACGCCGTCGCTCACCCCGATCTTCCCCACGTCGTGCAGGAGCGCGGCGTAGCACACCACGGCCCGCTCGCGGTCGGGGAGCTCGAGCCGGTCGGCCACCAGGCGGGCGAAGCGCGAGGCCATCTCGCAGTGCCCGTGGGTGTACGGGTCCTTGGCCTCCACCGCGTCGGCCAGCATGCTCACCGTGGAGACGTAGGCGCTCTGCAGCGCCTTCTCCAGGTGCCGGTTCTCCACCGCCACGGCCGCCTGGTCGCCCACCGAGAGGAGCGTCTCCACGTCCTCGGGGTGGAACCCGCCCGTGGCCTTGTCGGCCACCACCACCACCCCGTCCAGGTTGCGCATCAGCACCACGGGGCTCGCCACGTAGTTGCGGAAGCGCTCGTCGGCGCGGTCGGGCGCGGGGAGCCCCTCGGGCCCGTCGCCGGCGCCGTCGTTGCACACCAGCGGCTCGTTCTGCTGCAGCACCCGCCGGCAGAGCCCCTCCAGGAAGGGCGAGAGCTCGGCCTGGGGGTATCCCTCGATCCCCACGGCGGCGCGCACGCGCAGCCGCCCGTCGCCCGCGCGGCTGGTGACGTAGAGCCCCTTGCCCGCGCCGGTGATGGCCAGGCACGCCCGCAGGATCATCTCGTAGACGTTGCCGCGGAAGAGGGTGCGGTGGATGTCCTTGAGCGCCTGCGCCAGCGTCTCGGCCCGGTGGCGCTGCCGCTCGGCGCCGCGCCTCGTCTCGTCCAGTTCGCGGCGGGTCTCCTCCAGGGCGCGGCGCTCCTCCTCGGCCTCGGCGCGCGCCGCGTCGCGCTCGCGCCGGGCCCCCTCCAGCTCGCGGCGGCCCTCCTCCAGCTCCCGCCGGCTCTCCTCGGCCTCGGCCTGCGCCGCCTCGCGCCCGGCGTGCGCCGCCTCCCACCGCTCCTCCCACTCGCGGGCGCGCGCGCGGTAGGCGTCCGCGGCCGCGTCCAGGTGCGCCAGGACGGCGTCGTCCTCGGCGGTGGGGTCGGTGCGGGTGAAGTGAGCCTGCGTGTCCATCGCTGCCACCGTCGGTTGGGGTGATGCCCTCTCTCAACTGCTACGGAGTAAGCATCAGCCGTGCCCGGAGAAAATTACCGCACGGCGCGAAAAGCACGGTCCGGGAGCCGGCGCCTCACCAAAACAGGGGAAACGCCTTCACCAGAATGGTGAAATCCGGCCCCCGCCGCCGCGCTGTTTTTCGGTGAGCCGGCGCCGGATCCGCTCCCTCCCCACCCTGGAGCACGCGTCTCGGAGGGCCGCGGTATTTCCGAAACTCCCTCGGAGCTCCATTTCTCATAAGCGGTTGATCGAAAACTCTTTAAACGCGACTCCCGGAGGGACCAACGCTCGCGAAATCCAGTCGGCCGGAGGCCTTCGCCGCAGCCGGACGCGACCCTCCTTCACCACTTCAGGGCACGGTCTCCTCGGGTGGACCCGCGCTTGCCCTGGGGTGTGGCACCGGGACGCGCCGATGGAGGGGCGGCTCGCCCGCCACGGGGGAACGGAACGAAGCGTCGGCTTACACCGGCCGCGGGCGGCGGCACCTGAATCGGGCTACAGGCGCACCGGCGTGGCGCCGGACGGTCGACCTGGATTCTCGACAACAGGAGAAGCACGACATCAGGTGGTCGACGACGCGTGGGGCAGCAGCGGCGACTTCGTGCCGGAAGACCCCACCAGCGCGGCCGCGAAGGAAGTCTACAGGCAGGCCGCCGTGGTCTTCGCGGCGGGGAACGAGGGGTCGGGGGAGAACACGCTGAAACCGTACAGCGCAGCTCCGAGGGTGATCAGCGTGGCCGCTGGGTGCAAACCGGTCTCCCCCGACCCCACCAGCTTCGGTGGTGCGCCTGCCTGAGCGCAGGCCGACGACAGTGGGGCAGTAGCGGCCGATGGGTCCCGGTGCGCGCTGCCAGTCGGGCCGAGGTCCGGGGGAGGGTGGGCCCCCGGCCTCGGCGTTTTTTCAAGTGCTGAGTGCGAGGTGCCGAGTGCGAAGCGACCAGCTTTTCGGCGCACTTCGCACTTCGCACTTCGCACTTCGCACTTCGCACTTCGCACTTCGCACTGCCGTTTGGGCGTGTCCCTCCGCTGCGCTCCGGGCCGGGCTGCGCGCGCGGTAGGGCAACAAACGACGTTGCCCAACCGCGCCGGGCCACGTTCGCGCCAAACCCCCGGCGCGCCCGTGTCCCGGCCCTCCGGGCGCGCATCCCTCACGCGCGTACCGCTCCGTCGGTCAGATGCGGGGCGGTCTCCTTCACCCCGGTTGAAACCGGGGGGCTACAACACCACGAAGTCCGCCTGCGCGGACTGCACCAGAGCATCCACGCGCAACGCGGGGCCCTGCGGGGGGGCCGCACAGTCGAGGCAGGCCTCGCCCTGCGCACCGGCCGCGTCCCCGCCCGTCACGAGTGCCGCGCATCCCCCACCGGTCACCGATCCCCCGCAGTTCCGCACCTCGCACCTCGCACCTCGTACCCCGTACCCCGTACTTCCGTACTCACGCACTCCCCCACGTGACCAACCCCTCCCCCCGCTCGTCATCCCGCCCGACCACGTTGCACAGTTTTGAGGTATGCCGCAGATTGAGCGCGCACAATCTGCCTGCCTCTCCCTCATTTGCGTACGCCCGTGCCGCTCCCCGCCGTCCTGGTGATCGAGCCGTCGCCCGCCGCGCTGGAGCCCGTGCGCGAAGCGGTGGGCCCGCGCGCCGAGGTGCGCTCCGCCGCCTCGCTGTCCGAGGGGCTCGAGCTGCTGCGCGGCGGAGGCTGGTCGGCCGTGGTCCTCTCGCTCGACTTCCCCGCCGCCGACCTGGCCCTGGTGCAGCGCATCATCGAGTCGGGCACCGCCCCCGGAGGGCTGCTCCTGGTGGCCTCGCGACCCACCATGCAGATGATGGTGGAGGCGTCGCGCCTGGGCGTGCTGGGACTCTACGCCTCGCCGCCCAATGCGCAGGAGCTGGCGGCGGCGCTGCGCGAGGTGTTCGCCGGCGAGGAGGTGCTCCCGCTCACCCCCGCCGACCTGGGCGAGGACGGCGACGACGAGGCCGCCATCGGCGCCAGCCCCGCCATGCTCGAGGTGTTCCGCATGGTGGGGCGCGTGGCCAGCTCCTCGGCCACGGTGCTGATCCTGGGCGAGAGCGGCACGGGGAAGGAGCTGGTGGCCCGCGCCATCCACCGCAACAGCCCCCGCGGCTCCGGCCCCTTCGTGGCCATCAACTGCGCCGCCATCCCCGAGAACCTGCTGGAGTCGGAGCTCTTCGGGCACGAGAAGGGCGCCTTCACCGGGGCCATCGCCCGCAAGATCGGCCGCTTCGAGCGCGCCGACGGCGGCACCCTGCTCCTGGACGAGATCGGCGACATGAGCCTGGCGCTCCAGGCCAAGATCCTGCGCGCCCTGCAGGAGCGCGAGATCGAGCGCGTGGGCGGCGAGGACCGCATCCCCGTGGACGTGCGGGTGGTGGCGGCCACCAACAAGAACCTGCGCACGGCCATCGCCGAGGGCACCTTCCGCGAGGACCTCTACTTCCGCCTGGCCGTGGTCACCCTGCAGCTCCCCCGGCTGGTGGAGCGCGGCGGCGACCTGGACCTGCTCATCCGCCACCTGGTGGCCCGCCACGCCGCCCGCTACGGCCGCGAGATCCGCGGCATCGCCCGCTCGGTGTTCGACCGCCTGCACGAGCACGACTGGCCGGGGAACATCCGCGAGCTGCAGAACGTGCTGGAGCGCGCCGTCCTGGTGGCCCACGGCGCGGTGCTCCTCCCCGAGCACCTCCCCGTCGACCAGCTGCGCGCGCCGGCCGCCGACGGCGACGGGGCCGGCGCGCCGCTCAAGGGGTACTCGCCCGAGCTGTCGCTGGAAGAGGTGGAGCGCCTGCACATCCGCGAGGTGCTCCTGCTGGTGGGCGGGCACCTGGGGCGCGCCTCCGAGGTGCTGGGGGTGCACCGCAACACGCTGACCCGCAAGGTCCGCGACTACGGGCTGGAGGGGGTGGGCGCTTCCCCAAAGTGGTGAGCCTGCCCGAAAATTGTGCAAATCCCCTCCGCCGGCCGGCGGCCGAGACCGCCCGGAGGACGCCGGAATCGCTTGCGGCCGCGAGAGATAACCGGGGCTGGACGTTCGGCACGGCCCCTGCTGGGAAGTGAGGTGCGCTGTATGGACCCGAACACCCAAGGAGCTGCCGTGAAGACCCGCCGCCTACTCGCCGGGCTGGCCGCCGCCGTTGTGACCCTGGCCGGCTGCTCGTCGGACATCACCCAGGCGCCGCTCGCCGCGCCCGAAGCCCCGGCCGCGGTGCTGGGGGGGAGCATCGACCTCACCGGCGTGCTGACGTTCGCCGGCGCCCCCAGCCTCGCCGAGCCCCGCCACGCGGAGAAGTTCATCCGCGCGGCCGAGGGCGGCTCGGTGGAGCTGCAGGGCTTCCGGGTGGACATCCCCGCCGGGGCGCTCCCGCGGGACATGACCATCACCATCGACCTCCCCGCCGACCAGGTGCTGGCCAAGCGGGTGCTGGCCGAGTTCGGGCCGCACGGCACGCAGTTCAACACGCCGGTCACGCTCAGCTTCCCGCTCGTGAACGCGCTGCTCGGCGGCGGCCCGCTGGCGGTGGCGCGCTGGGAGGGCGACGCGTGGACCCAGCTGCCGAGCTGGCTCTCGACCGACGGGACGCGCCTGTACGGGACCACCCCCCACTTCTCCACCTACGCGGCGCGCGGCTACACCATGGGGGGCGGCTGAGCCGCCCCGCCGCACACTCTCACGCGCTCTGGCATGTCGCTACCCCTCCGGGTGGAGCGGGCGCTCGCCCTGGTTCCCGACCTCGAGGAGTTCCTCCCCTTCAGTGACGCTCTGATCGGGACTTCGCACCCCGACGGCGAGAAGAAGTGGGCGCGTTCGAGCGCGTACACCACCCTGGGCAAGCGCGTGGTCGACGCCGGGCGGCTGGGCGAGGTGATCCCGCGCATCGCCGAGCGGGTGCAGGAGCGCGTCACCCGGCTGTACACGCTGGTGTTCACCGCCATCCAGCAGCAGGAGGCGGGCAACCCCGCGGCCGCCGCGGAGACGCTGGTGAAGGCCGGAGAGCTGGAGGAAGAGGAGCGGCGGCTGGAGAAGGCCGAGACGTTCTATACCCTCGCGCTGGAGATCGCGCGCGACCTGCGCCAGAAGGGCCCCCAGATCCTGGCGCTGCGCCGGCTGGGCCGCGTCAACCGCGCCGCCGGGCGGCTGGAGGAGGCGTGGGGCTGGTACCAGCAGAGCTACAACCTGAGCGTGGACCAGATGGACCTGGCGGGGCAGATCATCGCCTGCCAGGGGCTCGGCAACCTGTGCGACGACCACGGCGAGCGCGACCAGGCGCAGCAGTGGTACGAGCGGGGGCTGGCGCTCGCCGGCGCGGTGGACGACCCCCAGCTCACCTGGCCGTTCTACACCAACCTCTCGATCCTGGCGCTGATGCGGGGCGAGCTGGCCGAGGCCGACGAGCTGCTGGCGCGCGCGCGCCGCTGCTTCGAGGCGATCGGCGACGACAGCCTGATGTTCTACTGGTACAACAACCGCGGGCTGCTCCGGCTGGAGAGCGGCGACCTGGCCGAGGCGGAGCACACCTTCCGCGAGGGGCTGGCGCGTGGCCCCGACCCGTTCTGGGAGATCCTGATCCGCGAGAACCTGGGGCAGGCGCTGGCGCGCCAGGGGCGGCTCTTCGAGGCCGAGCAGGAGGCGCGCCGGGCCGAGGAGCTGGCCATCCTGCACCGGTACGTCCCGCGGCTGGTGGAGGTGTACCTGCTGTTCGGCGACATCTCCTGCGCCCGCCGCGACGAGGAGGGGTTCGTCTTCTACGAGCAGGCCCTGGAGGTGTGCCGCGAGCGCGGGCTGCCGCGGGTGAAGGCCGCGGCCGTCCACCGCGGGTACGGGCTGCTGCTGAAGGCGTGCGGCCGCCCCGCCGAGGCGCAGGCGTACCTGCAGCAGGCGCGGGAGACCTACGCCGAGCTGGGGCTGGCGCCCGAGCTGAGCCGCGTGGAGGCCGACCTGGCCGGGCTGGGCGCCGCGGCGGCGGCGTAGGAGCCCCCGCGCCACCCTGCGCGTCCGCCGCGCCCGCGACGACCCTCTCCCCGAACCGCGGGAAGAGGGTCGCCGTCGTTCAGCGCCGGAACGCGCCCGGCAGATCCCGACCCGATGTCTCATACCACTTTGCAGAGCATCGTTCGGGTACAGCTTTCTGATAGAGCATCACACAGAGGACACAGAGGACACAGAGGACACAGAGAAACTTCAATCGCGTCTTCAGTTCCTCCGTGTTCTCTGTGTCCTCTGTGT
>DASVWD010000264.1 GCA_036389795.1 Longimicrobium sp. | reverse complement strand
CGAGCTTCCCCGGCCCGCCGGCGCGGGCTTCCGGGCCGACCCCTCGCGCGCGATGGAGGCGCACCTCCGCGCGCTCTGGCCCGCGCTCACCCGCCCGCCCGACGCGCCGGACGCGCGCTCCTCGCTGGTCCCGCTCCCACGCCCGTACGTGGTCCCCGGCGGCCGCTTCCGCGAGGTCTACTACTGGGACTCGTACTTCACCATGCTGGGGCTGGTGGAGAGCGGGCGGACGGACCTGGTGCGGGGGATGCTCGACAACTTCGCCCACCTGGTCCGCACGGTGGGGCACGTCCCCAACGGCAACCGCACCTACTACCTGAGCCGCAGCCAGCCGCCGTTCTTCGCCGCCATGGTCTCGCTCTACGCCGCGGCGACCGACACCGCCTCGGCGCTCGCGTACCTAGAGGCGCTGGAGGCGGAGCACGCGTTCTGGATGGAGGGCGCGGAGCGCGTGGCGCCGGGCGAGGCGCACCGCCGCGTGGCGCGCCTGCCGGACGGCTCGCTGCTGAACCGGTACTGGGACGACCGTCCCGAGCCGCGTCCCGAGTCGTACCGCGAGGACCACGCGCTCGCGCAGACGCTCCCCGAGGGAAGGCGCGAGGCGTTCTACCGCGACGTGCGCGCGGCGGCCGAGAGCGGGTGGGACTTCTCCAGCCGCTGGATGCGCGACCCGGCGGACCTGCGCACGCTGGAGACGACCGAGCTCGTGCCGGTGGACCTCA
Source organism: Longimicrobium sp. (assembly GCA_036389795.1). Classification (NCBI taxonomy): domain Bacteria; kingdom Pseudomonadati; phylum Gemmatimonadota; class Longimicrobiia; order Longimicrobiales; family Longimicrobiaceae; genus Longimicrobium; species Longimicrobium sp. The sequence goes on along the minus strand of DASVWD010000264.1, from coordinate 64,247 downwards.
ACAGCCTCCTCTACCACGCCGAGCGGACCATCGCGGCGCTGCGGGCCTTCCGCGGCCGCCCGGGCGACGCCGACGTCGCGGCGCGGTTCGCGCGCGCGGCCGAAGAGCGCCGGCGCGCCCTGCTGGCCGCCGCGTACGACCCGGGCGCGGGGTTCTTCCACGACGTCCGCTGGCGCACCGGCGAGCGCGTGGCGGACCGCCCCACCCTGGCCGCGGCCGCCCCGCTCTACTTCGGGCTCGCCACCCCCGAGCAGGGGCGCGCGGTGGCCACCCGCCTAGAGCGCGACTTCCTCCGCCCCGGCGGGTTCGTGACCACCCCCGTCGCCTCGGGCCAGCAGTGGGACGCGCCGAACGGGTGGCCGCCGCTGCAGTGGCTCGCCATCGAGGGCGCGCGCCGCTACGGCCGCGGCGACCTGGCCGACGAGGCCCGCCGCCGCTGGCTGGCGCTCGTCCGGCGGACGTACCGCTCCACGGGGCGGATGATGGAGAAGTACGACGTGGTCGACCCCGCCCGCCCCGCCGGCGGCGGCGAGTACCCCACCCAGGACGGCTTCGGCTGGACCAACGGCGTCGCCCTCGCCCTCCTCGCGCAGGAGGCGATGCGCGCCTCGACATCCGGTCCGTCCGTCACCGTTCCTTCGCGGCACGCCGGACGCGAGAGGCGACGGCCGGCGGGGCGGTTCTGACGACGTCGTTTCCCGAAGAAGCGCCCTGCTCGACCCCCAGAAATCGCACGCAGGGTCAGCAGAGGAACCTGTCGTTCTCTGCTGACCCTGCTGCTCTGTGTGGGACGCTCGATCCCTGCCCTGTCGGTATGAATTCAGAAACCGGTGTGATCCTGCAGGGAACCGGGATCAGAGCTCGACCCCCTCGGGCATGCCCGCCCCCAGGCGCCGGAGCCGCTCGGCCCGGTCGGTGGCGAGCGAGTCCCAGGCGCGCCGGAGCATCCGCACCAGCTCCGCGTCGCCCAGTTCGCCGGGCCACACCGCCGACGCGACGCGGTACGACATGGCCTCGCCGGCGGGCGTGAAGCGCGCGAACACCACCTCGCACCCGCCCGGCGGCCGCGGGCCCGGGCCGTCGCCGTCCCGGCCGTCCGCGGCGCGCGCCGTCACGCTCCAGTAGCGCCCCGCCCAGTCGCGGACCAGGCGCTCCCCCGGCTCCACCAGCCACTCGCCGCCCGCCAGCGTGGGCTCCGCCCGCTCTTCCCCGGCCCCGGCCGGGAACAGGGCGAGCCCCGACGGCCCCGGCGCGCGGCCGACCTGCGCGATCCGCTCGCCGCCTCCCACGTGCTGGAGGACGTATCGCTCACCCGGCCGGTACGCGCCGCTGCGCCGTCTCATCTCGCCCTCGCCTTCGGGAAGTCAGATGGAACCCGCACCCCTTTCAATTTGTAAATGATCGTTCCAATTTACGCCAGGGGGTGACCCGCACCGCGGGAGATCGTCTCCAGTGCGGCGCGGCGGCCCGGCGGGTTGCGCGCGGTTCCGCCACGTCCGAGGTTGCAGCGAGGGAGCATGCGAAGCTGGCCGTACGCAGGGACGGGAACGACGGAGCGTCTGGTGGACCAGGAGGAGGCGGGCCCGTACTCCAGCGCGGCGGCCGAAGCGCCGCCCGTGGCGCTGCCGCTGCGCCTGCACGCCGACGCGGTGGAGGAGCTGCTGGAGCGGCTCCCGCCCGTCGCCGCGCCGCCGCGGCTCGACGCGCGCCACGTGCGCGCGGCGGACCCGGGCGCGCTGCTCACGCTCGCCGTCCTGGCCGGCTACCTGGGCGTGGAGGCGCCCGCCCTCCCGGTGCCGTCCGACGCGCTGGTCCCGCCGCTGCCGGTGCCCGACTCGGGCGGCGCGGACACCCTCCGCCAGGCGGTGGAGTCGGCGCCGTTCCTCGACCGGCTGGGTGCGCTCGGCTGGAGGCGGGCGGACGCCGGCCGGCTCGCGTGGGTGGTGGCCGAGCTGGCCCGGAACGCCGTCGAGCACTCCGGCGCCCTGGGGTGGGCCGCCGCCTGGCGCACGGCGCCGGGCGAGCTGCGCATCGCGGTGGCCGACGCCGGGGTGGGGTTCTCGGGGTCGCTGGGGCTGCCGGACGAGCCGGAGGCGCTCCTGCGGGGGCTGGTGCACGGCGCCGTCCGCGGGGAAGGGCGGGGGACGGGGCTGCGGCGCGTGGGGGAGCTGGTGGCGGGGTGGGGCGGGCGGCTGCGGGTGCGCAGCCGCACCGTGCTCCTCTCCGGCGCGCCGCCCTGGCGCGACGCCGCGGTGCGGGTGCAGCTCCCCTTCCTCCCCGGCGTCCAGGTGGATGTCGTCGTCCCCTGCCGCTGACCGGTCCGGTCCGCGAGCCGACGCTCCTCCTGCAGCTCTGGGTTTCCGAAGAAACAGCTTGAATCTCACGCAGAGGCGCAGAGACACAGAGAACTGCTTTTTCTCTGCGTCTCTGCGCCTCTGTGTGAGCCTGAATTCTCTCGCCGTTTCAGCCGATGGTGGGCGCGGCGAAGACGGGCGCCACCACCAGCGCGGCGGCCCCGCGCAGCCGCGTCTGCTCGTCGGCCGGCTCGGGGACCACGGGGGTGGCGGCGGTGCCCTGCGTGAGCGTGCGCTCGGCCATCGCCGCCAAGGCGGGCGGGCCCACCAGGTCCCACGCCGCCGCCACCTCGCCGCCCACGATGATGCGCCCCGGGTTCAGCGCGTTGACGATGGCCGCCAGCCCCAGCCCGATCCAGCGCGCGCTCTCCTGCAGCGCCCCGCGCGCCGCCGGGTCGCCCGAGCGCGCCCGCGCGACCACGTCCGAGACGGTGAGCCCCGTCTCGCGCACCTGGCGGTAGCTGTCGCGGGTGGCCAGCTCGCGCCCCAGGTAGCGGGCGACGATGGCGGGGTTGGAGGTGTACGCCTCCCAGCACCCGCGCGAGCCGCACATGCACGCCGGCCCGTCGAGCGTGAGCGGGATGTGCCCGAACTCGCCCGCGGCGTCGCGGTGCCCGCGCACCACCCGCCCGCCCACCACCAGCCCCGCGCCCACGCCGTCGGAGAAGGTCACGTAGGCGAAGCTGTCCTCGCCGGGGTCCTGCCCCAGCCACATGCGGGCGTGGGCGCAGGCCACCGCGTCGCGCTCGATGTGCACCGGCAGCCCCGCGGCCGCTTCCAGGGGCTCGCGCAGGTCCACGTCGCGCCAGCCCAGGGTGGGCGCGTTCATCAGCCGGCCGCTGCGGTGGTCCACCATCCCCGGCACCACCAGTCCGATCCCCTGGCACTCGCCGGCCGCCGCGTTGGCGTCCAGCAGCCGCCGCACGCGCGCGCCCAGCTCCGCCACCAGCTCCGCCGGCTCCAGCGGCGTCCTGAACACCTCCAGCGCCAGCGGCCGCCCGCTGAAGTCGCAGAGCATCACGTGCGTCTCGGAGAGCCGCACGTCGGCCGCCGCCGCCAGCCGGTCGTGCGCGCGCACGTGCAGGAGGGTGGGCTTGCGGCCGCGGCGCGACTGCCCCGCCGCCCCCTCGTAGACCAGCCCGCACTCGATCAGCTCGTTGACCAGCGGGCTCACGATGGCCCGGGCCACCTCCATGCGGCGGGCCAGGTCGGCCCGCGAGATCGGCTGGTACTCGCGGATCAGGTTGAGGACGATCTGGCGGTTGATCTCCTTGCTGGTCGTGCGCGTGGCACGCTGGAAGTTCCGCGGATCGATCTTGCGCACGGATGCCGGTGCAGGGGGAGACGGATCGGCCCGGGCTGCTGGGCGCGGCGGAAGATGGGCGGAGGGGCGGGATCGACGCAAGGTGAGCCCGCCGGCGGCGGGCCCGCCGCCTCAGCGGGCGGCCCGGCCGACGTGCTCGACGCGGGTGCTCACGTAGGGCGAGAAGTGGCGCTCCCGCTCGGCCTGCACCAGGATCTCGCCCATCCCCTCGGGGCGCAGCACGAGCGTGGCGGCGCGGTCGCCGGCGTGCACCACCTCGGTGGGCACGAAGAGCTGCCCCAGGCACTGCTCGGCCAGGTGCCGGAGGTCCTTCGGCGTGGTGAACGTCGCGCCGAGCAGTCCGTCTCCGGTCCCCGATTCGGTGTTCGTCCACTCCATCTCGAGTCTCCCGCTGGAAATCGCACGCGTTCGCCTGGAACCGCCGGGCGGAGTCTACCCCAATATTGGAAGGTAAGTTTCCAATTTATACGCGCGCGCCCGCGATTCACAAGAGGCACTGTGTCCACGTTACGGCCCAGGATGTCGTCGGAGATCGTCTGCGACCCGAATCGTCACGCCTGTCATCCTTCGGGCGCACAAGCTCCTGTGCAGACGCGGCTTCGGTGCGTGCGCCCTCGGGCTGACACCGTTTGGGATTCGAGTCCTCGCCAGGTTCGGCGGCGCGCACCGGGGCCTGGTTTCGGGTCAGGTGAAGCCTCGCGGGGTTTGCGAGGCTTCCTGCCGTTGTAGCCGCGGCTTCAGCCGCCCTCGACCCGCCGGGGACCGTCCAGCGGCAGCCGGTACGCCGTGACCAGCTCGGCGCCCTCGGGCCGGAAGTCGTACTCGGGGGCGCGGACAAAGCCCATCCGCTCGTACATGCGGATGGCGGCCCGCATGCTCTTCGAGGTGTGCAGCCCCAGCTCCGCCGCCCCGGCCGCCCGCGCCCGCCGCACGCACTCGTCCACCAGCGCCCGGCCCACGCCCAGCCCCCGTGCCTCGGGCGCGACCGCGAGGAGGCGCAGCTCGGGCCAGCCCGCCGGCTTCGCGCCGCCGCCGTAGGTGGCCGCCGCCGGCGGAAAGAGCATCACGCTCCCCACCAGCGCCCCCCGGTGCTCCGCGACGATCCGCTCCGCCCCCGCCTCCGAGTCGAGCGCGCTCCGCACCGACCGCTCGAGCCCGGCCCACGCGGACGGCTCCATCACGCCCGCGTACTCCGCGTACGCCCGCAGCGTCAGCTCGCGCACCGCGTCGCGCTCGTCGTCGCGCGCGTCGCGGACGACGACGCCCTCCCCGGCGGCCATCAGGAGAGCCGCTCGCGGCCGTGCGGCGCCGTCCAGTCCACCAGGGGGCCCTTGGGCACGATGCGCGAGGGGTTCAGGCGCTCGTGCGTCATGTAGTAGTGCCGCTTGATGTGGTCGAAGTCCACCGTCTCGCCGAACTCCGGGCGCTGGTAGAGGTCGCGCGCGTAGCCCCACAGGCTCGGGTAGTCGACCAGCCGCCGCAGGTTGCACTTGAAGTGGCCCACGTACACGGCGTCGAAGCGCGCGAGCGTGGTGAAGAGCCGCACGTCCGCCTCGGTGAGCTGGCCGCCGACCAGGTAGCGCCGGTCCGCGAGCCGCTCCTCCAGCCAGTCGAGCCGCGCGAAGAGCGCGTCCACCGCCCGCTCGTACGCCTCCTGCGAGGTGGCGAAGCCGGCCCTGTAGACGCCGTTGTTGACGTCGTCGTAGACCGCATCGTTGACGGCGTCGATCTCGGCGCGGAGGTGCGCGGGGTACAGGTCGGGCGCGCCGGGGCGGTGGAAGGCGGTGAACTGCGTCTCGAAGTCGATGGTGATGTCGGGGTAGTTGTTGGTCACCAGCCGCCCGGCGACGCGGTCCCAGATGCACGGCACGGTGTAGCGGCCGGTGTAGCCCGGGTCGGTGCGCAGGTACGCCTCGGACAGGAACTGGAAGCCGCACACCGGGTCGGGGCCGTGGCCGGGCCCCTCGCGGAACGCCCACCCCCGCTCGTCGCGGACCGGGTCGACCACGGACATTGAGATCACGTCCTCCAGCCCCAGCAGGCGCCGGACGATGATGGCCCGGTGCGCCCACGGGCACGCCAGCGACACGTACAGGTGGTAGCGCCCCGGCTCGGCGGGGAACCCCGACGACCCGTCCGCCGTGATGCGGCCGCGGATCGAGTACTTCTGCCGCACGAATTCGCCTTTGGCGCTGGTCTCCGCCGGAAACTGCCCCGTCACGCTCATCGTCCTTCACCCGTATTCTGAGAAAAGTCCCCTCCCGGGCCGCACGATTCTCCATGACAGAATCATACCCCGAATGGAAACAGCATGGCGTGAGAAAAAGCAGTTGTCTTTGATGTTCAAGACCACACGCCGAAGTACCAGCCGAAGAGGAAGCACGCGGCGGCCGGCCACAGCGCGAAGACGGCGAAGCCGGCGGCCGCGAGCGGCAGGTTCTTGTAGCGGTAGAAGCGCCCCGAGTACCACGTGCCCACCACGTTGTACGCCATCCAGCAGGTGAACAGCCCCACCAGCCACAGGACGGCCGCGCGCCACACCGGCTCGCCCGCGGCCGCCGCGCGCACGGCGAGCGCCGCGAACGCCGCCCAGCCCACGTGCAGGAGCGCGCTGACGGCCAGGTTCGAGAGCAGGAACGCGTCGACGCGGTCCTCGAGGTCCACGCGGAAGAGCTTCTGGACGACCAGCGCGATCAGGAACACGACGTATGTGGTCACGTAGAGCACGCCCATCCCCTTCGCGAGCGAGAAGGCCAGCTTCAGCTCGCCCAGGGGCCAGAGCAGCAGCGTGATCGCGCCGAGGAGCGCCAGCACCAGGACGACGAGGATCCTGAAGTCGAGCGCCGCATCGCGCAGCTCCTCCTCGGCGGTTCGTCCCACCGCTCGCCTCCGGGACAGGGTTTCCCGCCGGTCCCGGCCGGGGCCGGCGCGGCGTGGCGTACCTCTCGGGGCGCGGGAGCGTTGGGGCGCGGCGGAAGGAGGCTCACCCGGCGGGGTGCGCCAGGACGCCCGCCCCGCGCTCAGCCGCGGAGGGCGCGCCTTCCAGGGGGAGCCAGAGGACGAAGGTGCTCCCCCGGCCGGCGTCGCTCTCCAGCGTGATGTCGCCCCCGAGCGCCTGCACGATCCGGCTGCTGATCGCCAGCCCCAGCCCCGTCCCCTGCGCGGCGCCGGGCTCGAAGCGGACGAACTCCTGGAAGAGGAGGCGCTGCTTCTCCCGCGGGATCCCCAGGCCGGTGTCGGAGACCTCCACGGCCAGGCGGGGCCGGGCGCCGGGCCCCCGCCCGTACGGCCGCACGCCCGCGCGCACCGACACGCGGCCCCGCGGCGTGTACTTGACCGCGTTGGAAATCAGGTTGCCGAGCACCTGCCGCACGCGCACGGGGTCGCTCTCCACCAGGGGGAGCCCGTCCGGGAGCTCCACCTCCAGCGCCAGCCCCTTCGCCTCGGCCTGGGCCCGGTACTCCTCGGCCGCCTCGCGTACCACCCGGCACACGTCGGTGGGCACGCGCGCCACCGCGATGTTCCCCGTCTCCGCCCGCGCGATCTCCAGCAGGTCCTCGATCAGGTTGAGCGCCGCGGCGACCGAGCGGCGGGCCTTCTCCAGGCCCTCCTTCTGGCGCGGGGTGACGGGGTCCATCATCCCCTCCTCCAGGAGCTGGAGGTAGCCGTCGGCGGCCCCCAGGGGGTTCTTCACGTCGTGCCCGAAGCCGCGCATCAGCCGGGCCTTGCTCTCGCCGATGCGCTCCACGTCCTCGCGCCGCTGCTCGGCCACCGCCCGGAGCCGCGCCTCCTCCTCCACCGCCCGCGCCAGCCGCCGGGTCAGCTCGCGCTCGCGCCGCGCCGACCGGGCGACCATCAGCACGGCCAGCAGGGCGAGCAGGCCGAGCGCGACGGAGATCCGCCGCTGGCCGCGCACCACGCCCTCCCCCTCCGCGATGTCCGCCTCCATGGCGCCGTGGAGCGCCCCCTCGAGCGAGTCGGTGGCCGCGCGCAGCGAATCCGCGAGCGCCACCACCGGGGGCGACTCGAACTCCGTGTCGGCGATGCGCCCGCCGACGCGGGCGTCGAGCGCGCCGTGCCAGCGCCCGGCGAGCCGCCGCAGCTCCGCCACGCGCGCGACCACGGCCGTGTCGATGCGGGGCGCAAGCGTGTCGAGGCGCGCGAAGATGGTGTCCTCCCTGCCACGGAAGCCGCGGTAGCGCGCCAGGGCGGCGGTGTCGCGGGTCAGCCTCCAGTGGTCGTGCTCCGTGGCCTCCTGGGTGAACACGAGGCTGAGCTGGGGCACCAGGGAGCTGGACGGCCCGATGGTGGACTCGGTCTCGTCGCGGAGCTCGTCCAGGCGGCGCACCATGAGGATGGGAGAGACCGCCAGCGCCAGCAGGGCGGCGATCACGAAGGCGAAGGGGAGGAGCGCGAGCGGCGTGCTCCTCCGCGGGACGCCGGCCAGGGAGGCCGGCTCGGAGGGCGTCTGCGTCGCGGGGGTGGCCATGACCCGCGAGCCGCGCACGTTGTGTACCGGTCCGGCGATCCGGAGACGCACGTGGGAGCCACTCATCCCGGGCCGGAAAAACATCAGGCCTCACGCAGAGGAAGCAGAGGTAGCAGAGAACCCCTCTGCTAACCCTCTGCCAGCTCTGCTTCCTCTGCGTGAGAAAAGCAGTCGTCTTTCAGTCGTCGGACGCGTGTCACTCGCCGCGCTCCAGCTCGGGGATGCGCCAGGCGGCCAGAAGGGTGATCACGGCGAACAGCACGATCCCCCAGAACACCCAGTGCAGGCTCTCCGACAGCCCCCGGCGCAGCAGCGCCAGCATGCCCTCGGTGAGGCCGGCGGCGCGCGAGGGCTCGCCCAGCAGGTCCTGGATGCTGTCCAGCGACACCCGGCCCCGGAGCGGCCCGCGCCCCACCCAGCGGCCCATCAGCAGGTTCAGCAGCCCGCCGAAGAGCGCCGCGCCCAGCGCGTTGCCCAGGATGCGCATCAGCATGTTCGACGCGGTGGCCACGCCGCGCTGGCTCCACGGCACGCTGGCCTGGATGGCCACCAGCGTGACGCTGTTCACCAGCCCCATCCCCACGCCCACCAGGAACGACCCGGCCCCCGCCGGGAGCGCGCCCCGCCCGGAGAGCGCCGCGATCAGCAGCGTGCCCAGCACCAGCGCGCACCCCCCCACGCGCACGAAGCGGCGCACCCCCCGGCGCGCGATCCGCGGCCCCGCGGCGAAGGCGGCCAGCGGCCACCCCAGCGTCATGGCCGAGAGGGTGAAGCCCGCCAGCAGCGCCGAGCCGCCCAGCACCCCCTGCACGTACGTGGGCAGGAAGGTGATGAGGCCGATCATCAGCACCCCCGACGCCAGCGCGGCCAGGTTGGCGTAGCGGATCAGCCGGCTCCGCCACAGCTCCAGGTGCATCAGCGGGTCCGGGGCGCGGCGCTCCTGCCGCACGAAGAGCGCGAGCGCCACGGCGAACGCCGCCAGCAGCGGAACGAGCGCGCCGGCGCCCCAGGTGCCCGCCTGCGTGAGCGCCAGCATCAGCGCGCCCACGCCGGCCAGGAGCAGCGCGGCGCCCGCGTAGTCGATGCTCTTCTCCTCGCGCTCCACCCCCTCGTGCAGGTACAGCGTCACCAGCACGATGGCCGCCACGCCGAACGGCAGGTTGATCCAGAAGATCCACGGCCACCCCACGCTGTGCACGACCAGCCCGCCCGCCAACGGCCCCACGATCGACGAGATCCCCCAGACGCTGGAGATCCACCCCTGGATGCGGCCGCGCTCCTCCAGCGAGTACAGGTCGCCGGCCAGCGTCACCGTGATCGGCTGCACCGCGCCCGCGCCCAGGCCCTGCAGGAAGCGGAACGCCACCAGCACGCCCATCGAGCGCGCCAGCCCGCACAACACCGAGCCGGCCAGGAACACCACGATCCCGGCGATGAACACGGGCTTGCGCCCCAGCAGATCCGAGAGCTTGCCGAAGATCGGGATGGTGACGGCCTGCATCAGCAGGAACGACGAGAACACCCAGCTGTAGAGCGAGAACCCGCCCAGCTCGGCGGCGATGCTGGGCATGGCCGTGGCCACGATGGTCCCCTCGATGGCCGCCATGAACATCGCCAGCAGGAGCGCGGCGAGCACCAGCGAGCGGTGGGTGGTGACTTCCTTCACCTGACGGTCCGGATCCGGGTGATGAACGGCCGCCGCCCCGCGCTTCCGGGCGGCGGCGCCGCGTCGGTTTGCACCCCCCGTACCGCGGCGGCTCCAGCCCGCCCGCCGGGGCTGACCGGGAGCCGCCCTGGCTTGCTGCCGTAATCCCTCGATCCCTCTGATTTTCCCGGCACGGAATCGGGAAAAATCCCACATCTCGTTGGTTGACAAATGTTTACAAATACGCTAGTTTTCTTGTCCTGAGAAACAACGCCAGGGGGACCGCGCTCCCGTACCGCCAAGTACGGGGGCGCTTTCGTTGACTCGACCCGGAAACCTTCGGGACCGTGCCCGTGTGGCGCGCCCCGTCAGTGATAGCAGGAAATGCGTTCGAATCTGTTGATGATCGCCGCCGCCGTCTCCATAGGGATCGGCGCCGGCCTGGGAGAAGCCGTGCATCCGCCCGCGTCCGCGGGCGCCGTGGAAGCCCGCCGCGACACGACGGGCGAGGAGATGGGGGCCGATCTGGAGCGGCTCCTCGGCCGCGCCGACTCCGCGGCCGCCGTGGAGGCTCCGGCCCCGCGGCCCGCGAGCCCGGCGCTCGTGGCCGCGCGCGCCGTGCTGGCCAGCGCGGGGATCGAGAGCGGCGCGCGGGCGGCCGAGGTGCAGACCGCGCTCAGCCGCCTGTCGGCCCGGGTGGGGAGGAAGAGCGACCCCGACGCGCTGCGGATGGCGTTCCGCGCCTACTTCAACTACCGGGCGGCGCACCCCGAAGAGGTCCGCAAGCCGTACCTGTACTTCGTGGACTACGGGCTCGACAGCCGCACGCCGCGCGGGTGGGTGTTCGACATGGACGCCCTGAAGGTGGTGGACGGGCCCTTCACCGTGGCCCACGGCCGCGGGTCCGCGCCCGAGGGCGAGGGCGTGCCGACGCTGTTCTCCAACCGCTCGGGGAGCGCCACGTCGTCGCTGGGCCTCTTCCTGGCGCAGGAGGTCTACGAGTTCACCGGCCACGCCGGCGGCCAGGTCTACCGCTCCATCGGGATGCGGATGCGCGGCCTGTCCGGGCGCTTCAACAGCGCCGCGCGCGAGCGGCGGGTGGTGGCCCACGGCGCCCCGTACGTCACACCCGACAAGGCCGGCAGGAGCGAGGGCTGCCCGGCCATGGAGCCGGAGCGGGCGCGGGAGCTCCTCCCGAAGCTCGGCGGCGGCGGCCTCGTCTTCCTCTTCTCCCCGCGCGACCGCACCTGGCTGCGCGAGGACCCGTGGGCCAGCGGCGGCGAGGTCCCGCCCGTGCCGGCCATGGGCGACTGAGGACGATCACCCAAAGAGGCATACGAAGACCCGGCGAGGATCTGTTCCTCGCCGGGTCTTTTCATGTGCTTGAGACGGCGCCAGGCGCATCCGGCCCCGTCTTCACTGCACCGCGAACGGCACGGTGAACTGCGTCCGGTCCCACCGCAGGTGCAGCGCGCCGCCGCCGCGGGCCTCTTCCTCGACCTCGACGGTGAAGCGCTCCACCACGTCGGGGAGCTTGCCGATGCGCATCCGCACGCGCCCCAGGTCCTGCGCGACGTCGTAGGCGGTGCCGTTCTGGCCCGTCTGGCGGTTGACGATCAGCAGCCCGCCGTCGGGGGCGGGGATGGAGAAGAGCGTGTACTCGCCCGGCGGCACCGCCAGCGTGCCCGTGGCCGGGTCGCCCAGGACGAGCGCGCGGTCGGTGGAGAAGTGCGTGGCGCGGTTGGCGCCCGTCCTCCACACCTGCCCCCACGGCACCACCGCGCCGAAGATCTCGCGCCCCCGCTTCATCGGCGTCCCGTAGTCCACCGCGATGCGCGCCCCCGCCACCACCGCTTCCGCGCGTCCGCGCCCCGACAGCTCCCCGATCCCGCGCCCCGCCGCGTCGGCCGCCGCCCAGGCGCGGGCGCGCTCTTCCAGCGCCGGCCACGGGGTGCGGGTGACCCGCACCTTGCGCGTGGTCCGCCCCGCGTCCAGGCTCAGCAGGCGGCCGCGGGCGTCCACCCGCGCCGTCGTCGTCCCCCGCAGCGGGTGGGTGAGCGCCACCGAGTCCGCGCCGAAGCGGCGGACGCGGAAGGGGAGGACGCGCCCGCCGGCAAGGAGCGGCGCCTCTTCCTCCGCGTCCGCCGCCGCGCCCCGGGGGCGCGCCAGCACCAGCTCGAACGGCCAGTGCACCAGGTCCACGAAGGGGAGCGCCTCCGCCGGCCCTGCCACGGTGCCGGAGGCCGTGCTGTCGCCCTCCACCACCGTGCGCGCCCACCCGTCGCCCTGGCGCTCCAGCCGCTCCGTGCGCAGCGGCCCGCGCTCGGGAGCGGCGGGGTCGAAGGTGCGCTCCTCGAAGCGCCGCATGGCCCCGTCCGGTCCCAGCTCCAGCAGGTAGCGCCTGAGCGTGGTCCGCGGCGAGCGCACCACCACGTCGGCCGTCACCCGGTCTCCGGCGCGCACCCAGCGCTCCAGGGCGAGCGTGTCCGCCCCCAGCACCGTCACCAGCGCGGCGCTGTCCGCCGCCTGCTGCGCGGCGGCGCGCGCGGGCGCCGCCGCAGCCAGGAGCGCCAGGAACACGGGAAGGGCGATGCTGGGCCGGTGCATGGCGGATTCGTCTCCAGGGTTCGCGGGGATGCGGCGCTCGCGCCGGGGCCGCTTCGGGCGGGCCAAGATAGGATGCGGGGCGCCCCCGCGCACGCCCCGTCCGTCCCCCGCGCCGGAGCAGCCACTGCTGTCCCTGCGGAGTCGAAGACCCTTGCTCCCTCTCCTCCCCCCCGCGACGAAACGGAAACGTGACAACGTGATGGTCTCCGGCCGCGTGCCGGTCGCGAAAGTTCATGCCGCCGGGCCTCTCCCTCTCGCCCGGCGGCGCAACGGGGGGCCTTCGCCCCCGATTCCCGCCTCGCGCCGCACCTCCGCGATCCATTCCGGTACGGGCTCTCCCGCGCGTTCCGCCGCCCTCTCGACCACCTCCAGCACCTCGGACAGCGCCTGCGCGGCATCCTCCCCACGGCAGTCACGCAGGAGGATGCCGGCGGCCACCAGGTAGGCTTCGGGCGGCCCGTCGTCTTCCCGCTCCAAGGCGTCGGACACGAGCCACCCGCGCATCTTCCGGAGCGTCTCCGCCGTCGGCTCGCGCCCCGTAAGGAAATCCGCGACGGCCTGCCTGCTGATCCCGATCTGCTCCCCGAGCCCCTTCCTGCTGATGCGCCTGCTGGCGACGGCATCCGCCAGGTAACGGCGGAAAAACTCTGGCGTGGCCCGGCTCTGGAGCAGCAGCGAGACGAGCGGGTGACCCGCGGGAGGGGCGGTCATCCCTCCCTCCCGCGCTCGTCCCCCTCGGGCGGAAGGCGGATCTGGACGAGGGCCGGGCTCGTCCTTCCGTCCAGCAGACTCACCCCGCGCCCACGGTCCGTTGCGCGAAGCCACAGGACCGACCTGCGCTCCCCGGGCCTCGCCTCTCGCTCCGCCAGCCCGCGCCGGACCAGCAGGCGGACATCGTCCAGGTGCGCCCACTCACGGTATCGCCGCTCCACCTGCTCCTGCAGCTCGACCCAACGCACCCATCCGTCGTTCTCCTGCAGCGCCGCCAGGCACCGCCACACCTCGCGCGAGACGTAGATCACGCGGTCGTCCCGCGCTCCCACGCGGGGGACCGGGAGCTGCGCGGGCGTCCGCCCGTGCTTCCCGGCGATCTCCTCCTCGCCGCGCCGGGTGATGCGCCACAGGACCATGGGGCGGTCGAGCCGGCCGGGATCCCACACGGCCTCTCCGCGCACGAGCCCCGCCTTGCGCAGGCGCTGGCACGAGTCGGACGCGACCGGGCTTCCCGTGGCGCCGTTGATCTCGCTTCCCAGCAGCCAGCCTCGCACCCGGCCCCGCTTCCAGCCCCTGCCCTCCGCCGCCGCCTCGCTCAGTACCGCGAGCACCTCCTCCTCGTCGGCATCGATCTTCCTCCTCCCCATTTTCCGCCTCCTGGCGCGTGGTGGACCGCTTTCCTGGCGCCAGGATACCGACCCGCATTCCAGCACATCAAAGCTTTGCCGCCGATCGTGCCGACGCCGCCAGGGAGTGCGGTACGCCCGCTCGCCAGGATACCACACATCCTGTCCCCCTGAGCGTGTCCAACCTGTATACTACCATTGCTGTCCCAACTCGCACGCCCGGCGTCCTGCGCGTGCAAGTCGATGTGAACCCCAAAGATGGAGGAAGGAATGAGGAGGATCGCGACGGTCGTGGCCTGCCTGGCGCTGCTCGGTGTCGGTGCGTGCGGCAACTCCACCGCGCCGGCAGAGTTGTCGGGTGGTGAGGCGAGAATGGAGACGGGGATGGTCGGGAGTGGCTACAACACTACCCCACCGGACACCACGCCCAAGATCGGCGGCACGGTGGGCAGCGGCTATTAGCCGAGGGGGTAGCGCTCAGGTGGGGGCGTCGCCGCGTCAGGCCCTGAGGCGGCACGCCTCCGCAGCTTCCGAAGCAGCGTCGTACGAGACTGCTCGAGTTCCGATCCCGGATCAGGGATGATGTCCGCCTCCCCGGGCTTTCGCTCGCAGATCTCCTCGAGGAGCTTCCGTGCGCGCGGCTTGTGCGTGTCGGGGCAGCGGGCGAGATACGCCTTCGCGAGCTTCTCGGCCAGAGTCCAGTCTTCGTAGGTGCGGGCTGCCCATGCGAGATGGAAGTAGGTCGAGGTCCGAACCGGGGCTTTGGCCTTCACTGCCGCCAGGGCCTCTTCCATCGCCCGCTGGTAACTCACGCGGTCCCTGCACGCCGCGGCAGACCTGGCGATGTTGGCCAGGGCCGTCGTGTGATCCTCCACTCGCTGCATGTCCGCCAGGATCATCTGGAAGACAACGAGAGCACTCGAATGGTATCCCAGCCGGCTCCAGAGGACCGCGACGTCGTGCGCGAGGCCCGGGAAGCGCGGATGGTCCAGCTTGTACATCGCCACCGCGCTGCGCGAGTGCATCAGAGCTTCCTCGTAGCGCTCCCGGTGGATGTAGCAGGCCATTAGATCGTGCGAAGCTGATGCTGCAAGGCTTCTCCTGCCAGCCCGCATCGCAGCCCGGAACGCCTTCGTGGCATGGTGGATGGCTTGGCCCAGGTTTCCCAGCTCCAGTTCGAGCGCACTCCAGCCCAGCTGGGCGATCGCCTTGTTGATCAGGTCCTTGTCGCGGGTCGCCTGCCTCAGCGCGCGCGCGAACCAGACGGTCCCGCGCGCGAACTCGCCGCGGCGCCTCGCCAGCCTCCCCGCCGTGGAAGCCCGGTCCGCCCGGTCCGGCTCCAGCCTGGCGGCGAGCTCGGCGAACTGCAGGGCGATCTCCAGGTGCTCCCTCGCCTCCGCCCACAGCCAGATCGCCTCGCAGGCGCCGGCCATCCTGCCCTCGTCCACCAGGTGCGGGCTGATCCAGATCGCTTCCAGCGCCTTCAGCGCGCCCTTCAACTCGTCCGGGTACAGGCTTCGGACGAAGCCGATGCCGCGCGGCCAGAACAGGTCCGGAGACCGCTCCGCCGTCCAGAGCTCGAAGTCGGCGAGCACGCGCCAGACGACGAACCGGGTTTCCCGCGGGAGCCGCTCGTCGGCCATGCGCCAGGGCTCCCGCCACGCCGGCATGCGGGGCGCGGCCGCCACCCTGGATCGGCTCGTACGCTCCTGATCGTGCGGTTGGAGTTCGTGGGACCGGTGAGGACGCGCGCTCATGACCCGCCGAGAAAGGTGAACAAATTGAACGCATTATAGTCCGAGGTTTCCTTTTGCGACAGTATGAGCACTCGCCGGGCGCTGTGCGCAGGCGCCCGCACCGCATCCGTACTGCACGATGCTTGCGGTGCCGGAGGTGCTTGGCTTTCTCCATCCCCTTCGACAAAGACGGAAACGTGACCGACATCCTGCGGCGCAACAACGTGAAGGTCTCCGGGCGCGGCACGCAGCCGATGCTCTTCGCGCACGGCTTCGGGTGCGACCAGAACATGTGGCGCTTCGTGGCGCCGGCGTTCGAGGACGACTACCGGGTGGTGCTCTTCGACTACGTGGGCGCGGGGAAGAGCGACGTGGGCGCGTGGGACGCCGGGCGCTACTCCACCTTGGGCGGCTACGCGCAGGACGTGCTGGACGTGGTGCACGCCCTCGACCTGCGCGACGTGGTCCTGGTCGGCCACTCGGTGAGCAGCATGGTGGCGGTGCTGGCGGCCAACCGCGAGCCGGAGCGCTTCGACCGGCTGGTGCTGATCGGGCCCTCGCCGCGCTACGTGAACGACCCGCCGTACGTGGGCGGCTTCGAGCCCGCCGACATCGAGGGGCTGCTGGAGATGATGGACCGCAACTTCATCGGCTGGGCCGGCTTCCTGGCGCCCGCCATCATGAAGAACCCCGACCGCCCGGAGCTGGGGGAAGAGCTCACGGAGAGCTTCTGCTCCACCGACCCCGTGGTCGCCCGCCGCTTCGCGGAGGCCACCTTTCTGGCCGACAACCGCGCCGACCTGGCGCACGTGACGGTGCCCTCGCTCATCCTGCAGTGCACCGACGACATGGTGGCGCCGCTGGAGGTGGGCGACTACCTGCACCGCGAGCTGCGCGGCAGCACGCTGAAGGTGATGAGCGCCACCGGGCACTGCCCGCACATGAGCCACCCGGAGGAGACGATCCGGCTGATGCAGGAGTACCTCCACCCGGCGCGCGCGGGCTGATGGCCCGCGCCACCCCGGCCGCGGACGGCGCCGCGCTGGGCGAGCTTCTGGACCATGCCCCGTGCGGCTTCGTCTCGTTCGCCGACGACGGCACCATCACCGCCGCCAACGCCACGCTGGCGGAGATGCTCGGCTACGCCCGCGGCGAGCTGGAGGGCCGGCCGATCGACGCCATCCTCACCACGGGCAGCCGCATCTTCTACCAGACGCACTTCTTCCCCCTCGTCCGCCTGCACGGCCGCGCCGAGGAGGTGTTCCTCCTCCTCCGGGCGAAGGACGGCGGCGACGTCGGCGTGCTGGCCAACGCGGCGCGGCGCGAGCGCGGCGGCGCCTTCGCCAACGACTGCGTGCTCATGCGCGTGGTCGAGCGGCGGAAGTTCGAGGACGAGCTGTTGCGGGCGCGGAAGGAGGCCGAACGGGCGCGCGCCGCGGCCGAGGCCAGCGAGGCGGAGCTGCGCCGGGCCAACGCGCTGCTCGAGGAGCAGGCGGTGGAGCTGGAGCTCCAGCAGGAGCGCCTCCAGGAGCAGGCGACGGAGCTGGAGGCCGCCAACGGCGCGCTGGTGGAGCACGGCCGGGAGCTGGAGCGCCAGAGGGCCGCCGCCGAGGAGGCCAACCGGGCCAAGAGCAGCTTCCTGGCGGTGATGAGCCACGAGCTGCGCACCCCGCTGAACGCCATCGCCGGCTACGTGCAGCTGCTGGAGATGGGGATCCACGGCCCCGTCACCGAGGCGCAGCTCCTGGCGCTGGGCCGCATCGGGCGCAGCCAGCAGCACCTGCTGCGGCTGATCAACGACGTGCTGAACCTGGCCCGCATCGAGTCCGGGCGCGTGGAGTACGTGCTCGAGGACGTGGACCTGGCGGAGCTCCTGGCCACGGTGGCGCCGATGGTGGAGCCGCAGCTCGCCGCGCGGGGGCTGGCGCTCGAGGTGGGAGTGGAGCCCGGCGTGGTGGCGTGGGCCGACCGCGAGAAGGTGCAGCAGGTCGTGATCAACCTGCTCAGCAACGCCATCAAGTTCACCCCGCAGGGCGGCCGCGTGTCGGTGAACGCGGCCTCGCGCCCCGAGCGTCCGGACGTGGTCTACCTGCGCGTGGCCGACACCGGCATCGGCATCCCGCCCGAGCTGCAGGCGTCGGTGTTCGAGCCGTTCGTGCAGGTGGACATGAGCCGCACGCGCCGCTCCGAGGGGACGGGGCTGGGCCTGGCGATCAGCCGCGACCTGGCGCGCGGGATGGGCGGCGACCTGCGCGTGCGCAGCGAGGAGGGCCGCGGCTCCACCTTCACCCTCACCCTCCCGCGCGCCGGGGTGGAGTAGACCTCGTACCATGCTGCCGAGTGCCATCGTTCCGGCTCTGCACAGAATGAACTCACACAGAGAAACAGAGGAACAGAGGAACGGATGCTTTCCTCTGTTCCTCCGTGTGAGAATTTTTCGGAGTCTGATACCAGAACGATCCTTGCAAAGTGGGATCAGACTCGTCGACGAGGACCGCCTCCGGTCGCAGTTGCGGGCAGGACCCCTTCCGACATTTGGCCGACGTCCCTTCGCGTCCTGTGGAGAACCCGATGCCCGCCTTCGCCAACCGTCGCGTCATCGCCTGTCTCTCGCTCCTGCTCGCGGCCGGCTGCAGCGCGGGTCCGCGGCCGGGCGATCCGGCGTCGGCGCCTGGAAATTCGGCTGCGCTGGTGGGCGAGGCGCAGGCGTTCATGGAGAGCTACGCGCGCGACCTCCTGGCCGGCGAGCGGGACCTGCTGGTGGGGCGCTACGATCCGCGGGGCGCCTACATGGTGGGCGACGGCGAGAAGGCCTTCCTCCCGCCGGACTCGATCCGGGCGATCTACCACGGCCGCTGGCGGCCGCCGGCCAGCTTCGAGTGGCGCAACCTGTCGTACGAGCCGGTGGGTCCGGACGCAGTGGTGGTCACCGGCCAGTTCGTCTGGGGGGTGAGCGCCGAGCGCCAGCTGCCGCCGTACGCGTACACCGCGCTCCTGGTGCGCCACGACGGCCGCTTCCGCATCCGGGTGGAAAACGAGTCGGCCGCGTCGCCGCCCCCGCCGCGGTGCCCGCCCGATTCGGCGGCGCGCAGCTGAGCCCCGCCCTTCGTCGTCGCGAGGGTATGGAGCAGCCGGGAGATCCGCACGCTCACATGCAAGACCTGCTGTCCGCGCTCGAGTCCGTGCTCCGGGACCCGTACGACCGCATCCTGGCGGAGTCGATCCTGGGGACCGCGGACCCCGCGCGCATCCGCGACGAGGTCGACGCGTTCTGCCGGCGCGAGCTCGGGGCGGCCGTGGCGGGGTGCCGGCTCTTCGAGATGAGCGTCGGCGCCGGGTTCGGGCTCGTGCTGGCGGACGGGCGGGCCGTGTTCCTCAAGGCGCACCACCCCGACGTCTCGCTCGACGCGCTGTCGGCGATGTCCGCGGTGCAGGCCGGGCTCGCCCGCGGCGGCTTCCCGTGCCCCGCGGTCCTGCACCCGCCGTCTCGGCTCGGGCGCGGCGCGGCGACGGTGGAGGCCTTCGCCGACTGCGGTCGCCAGCGCGACGCGCACGAGCCGGCGGTCCGCGACGCCATGGCCGAGGCCCTCGCGGAGCTGATCGCGCGGACCGGGCGCATGCGGTCCCCCGGCGGCATCCCCCGGGGCGAGCCGGACGCCGCCGCGCTCTGGCCCCGGCCGCACAACGCGCTCTTCGACTTCTCGCGCGACGAGTCCGGGGCGGCCTGGATCGACGGCATCGCGCGCCGGGCCCGGGCGACGCTCGCCGCCGGGCCGCGCCGCGAGGTGGTCGGGCACGCCGACTGGTCCGCCAAGCACTTCCGCTTCGAGGGCGGGCGGGTGTGCGTGATCTACGACTGGGACAGCCTGCGCCGGGAGGACGAGTGCGTGCTGCTGGGTTTCGCCGCAGCGACCTTCCCGGCCACGTGGGACCTGGACGTGCGGCTCACGCCCGCGCCGGAGGAGTCGCTGGCGTTCGTCCGCGCGTACGAGCGGGCGCGGGAGAGCCCCTTTTCACCGCGCGAGCTGCGCCGCGTCTCCGCCGCGGCCACGTACATGATCGCCTACACCGCGCGCTGCGAGCACGCGGCCGACCCGGAAGGCGAGAGGGGCTTCCGCGAGGCCCTGGCGCGGGCGGCGGACTCGGATTACGTCCCGCTCGACTGAGATCCCGCGCGGAGGAGGCGGCGCGGGAGGGCCGGCCTCACCGCCCGCGCACGGCGCCGATGCTGTGGACCTGCCGGTACGGCTGGAATTCGCAGCCGGGGCGCACGGGCACGTAGACCACGTCCGCCACCCCGCCGGGGAACCCCGCCTCGACGAACAGCGGCACCCCCCTGTACTCGCCGTACCGCTGCAGCTCCTGCGGCTCGATGATGCGGGCGGTCCCGTACTTCGCGCGCCGGCTGTCGGCCGTCATCGTCTCGTCGTTGAAAAACCAGTCCGCCCCGGCGGCGTAGGGCGGCGAGCCCGCGGGATACACCTCCTGCCAGGGGCGCCCCCTCACCAGGGTATCGCGGGTCTCGGACCGGTAGACGGCGGGGACCGCCAGGACCCGTTCGTCCTGGAGCACGCACACCGAGAGAGGCCGCTCGGCGGTCGCGGCGGCCGGCGCAGGGGCAGGCGCCGGCGCCTGCCCCGGGTCGGGCAGCGGCTCGGCGGCGGGATCGGGAGTGCGCGCGCAGGCACCGAGCACCATGACGGCGGCGAAAAAGTGGGGGATTCGCATCGGCGGCTCTGGTTGAGGTTTCGCGGCGACGCGTGCGTGCCCCGGCCTCGAGGGGAGCGTCCCGCCCTGATAAAACTTTGTTGCAAAGAAATGTACCAAATGTTTCCATCCAGAGGAAGTGCTACCCCTTGTTGTATCAGCACTTCTCGCGACTGTCTCACAACTGTCCGGTCACCGGAATTCCCTGAACTCGCCGACCGAGGGCAGATACGAGGGCGGCTTCCGCGAGGTCCCGGGCGCGCGGCGGAGTCCGGCTGCGTCCGCCCGGCTGACGGACCGCCACGGCGCGCATGAAAGAAAGACCGGAGCATGCGTGTTCACGTGCCCCGGTCTTTGGGTCGCCTGGCGGAAGTGGAACGGGTCGATCCGCGCCTATCCGCCGCGGACTTCACCGACGGTGGAGGGGTTCGTGTAAGGCTGGAACTCGCAGCCTGGGCGGACCATGAGGTAGACCACGTCGTAGCCCGGCCCCGTCGCCCCGGTTTCCGCGAAGACGGCAATGCCCCGGTACTCGCCCACCCGCTTCACTTCTTCGGGATAGAGGACCCGGGCGAGGCCGTACTTCGCGAGGAGCCGGCCGTTGATGGCGACCGGCTCGTGGCGCACGAACCAGTCCGCGCCGGCGGCATAAGGCGGCGCGGTCACCGGGTACGCCTCGGAGAACGGCCTGCCGTTCACCAGCGTGTCGCCGGTCTCCGGGCGGTATGTGACGTCGATCCGCGCGAGCCCACCGTCGCGCAGCACGCAGATGGAGATGGGCTGGCTCTCGGCCGCGCGCGGCGCCGGGGCTGGTGTTGCTGGCGGGGGCGGTGCCGGCGGCGGGACCGGCGGCTCGGGCGCTGGCGCGGGAGTCCGCGCGCACGCGCCGAGCGCCACGACGGCGGCGAGGCAGGACAGGATGCGCATCGGCATTCGCGTTGGATTGGAAAGGACGCGCGCTTCACCGGGCGCTGCTCGCGCTCTATGCAGCCTCGGACGAGCGCTCACCCGTCACCACGTCCATCGTCAGCATTGGCGCATGAGCAACAACCTGGATGAGTTCCTTCCGCATCTCCTCCCGATGCGGCGACTGCAATTTTTCGCAGAGCGAGTTGGCGAGAATGAAGCGATTGGTTCGCTCCAGGCAGATATGGAAAGCCGCGAACTGGCGTGCGGCGCGGGCGTAGAGGATGAAGTTGATGGCTGATATGACCTGCACCAGGGCGCCGGCAATCACCCCGATCAATGCCTCGGAATTCTGCCCGGCCTTCATGGCAACCCACACCGCGTAGATGAAGAACCCGGTTCCGATGACGGCAGCGCCGAGCGCGGAGTGAAAGCTGTGCCGCGCCTGTTTGCGAACATCGGCATAGTATTCGAGCATCATCCGCTGCAGGAGTGAAGCGATCGCGTGCGTGTCGTCGGAATCCGTGTGCGCGAGCTCCTCGCACTCCGCTGCGAGCTTCTCGAGCGAGCTGGGATGAGCTAGGGAAGCCGTCGGAGAAATTGTCGCGGTTGTCATGACGCCCTCCTGCACCGTGGTGGAATTGTGAACCGGCAACATTGATAAACCCCAGCCACAGTCCGGGATCTCGACAAGGATCACCCCACGGCTTCCGCCGCCGCGCGTCCCGCCGCGCGTCCGGAGAAGATGCATCCGCCCAGGAACGTCCCCTCCAGCGCCCGGTAGCCGTGCATCCCCCCGCCCCCGAAGCCCGCCACCTCGCCCGCGGCGTAGAGCCCGGGGAGCGGTTCGCCGTCCGTGCGCAGCACGCGGGCCGAGAGGTCGGTCTCCAGCCCGCCCAGCGTCTTGCGGGTGAGGATGGAGAGCCGCACGGCGATCAGCGGCCCGGCCTTGGGGTCCAGCAGCCGGTGCGGCTTCGCCACGCGGATCAGCCGGTCGCCCAGGTAGGCCCGCGCGCCGCGGATGGCGGTGATCTGCGCGTCCTTGCAGAAGGTGTTGTCGAGCTCGCGGTCGCGCGCCCGGATCTCGCGCTCCACCGCGGCCGGGTCCAGGAGCGGCTCCCCGGCGAGCGCGTTCATCCTCCGCACCAGCTCGGGGAGCGCGGGCTCGACGATGAAGTCCACCCCCTTCTGCTTGAACGCCTCCACGGGCGGGGGCGCGCCGGCGCGGACGCGGCCGAGCACCTGGCGGATGCTCTTCCCCGTGAGGTCGGGGTTCTGCTCCGAGCCCGAGAGCGCGAACTCCTTCTCGATGATCTTCTGGGTGAGGACGAACCAGGTGTAGTCGTAGCCCGTCTTCGCGATGTGCTCCAGCGTGCCGAGCGTGTCGAAGCCGGGGAAGAGCGGCGGCGGCAGGCGCCTCCCCAGCGCGTCGAGCCAGAGCGAGGAGGGGCCGGGGAGGATGCGGATGCCGTGCAGGGGCCAGATCGGGCTCCAGTTGTGGATCCCCTCCGTGTAGTGCCACATGCGGTCGGGGTTGATCACGTTCCCCCCCGCCGCCCGAGTGACCTCGAGCATGCGGCCGTCCACGTGCTCGGGGACGCCGGAGATCATGCGCTTCGGCGGCGGGCCCAGGCGCGCGGGCCAGTTGCGGCGCACCAGCTCGTGGTTGCCGCCGATCCCGCCCGAGGTGACGACCACCGCCTGCGCGCGGAGCGCGAACTCGCCCACGACGGCGCGCGGGCTGGAGCAGCCGCGCCCGGTGGCGCAGGGCTCCAGCACCTCGCCGCGCACCCCGTCGACCGCGCCGTTCGTCACCGTCAGCTCGCCGACCCGGTGGCGGAAGCGCAGCGAGACCCGGCCGCGCGCCTCGGCCTCGCGGACGCGGCGGACGAACGGCTCCAGCACGGCCGGGCCGGTGCCCCAGGTGACGTGGAAGCGCGGGACCGAGTTGCCGTGCCCCGTGGCCAGGTAGCCGCCGCGCTCGGCCCACCCCACCACGGGGAAGAAGCGGACCCCCCGCGCGTGCAGCCAGGCGCGCTTCTCGCCCGCGGCGAAGTCGACGTAGGCCTCGGCCCAGCGGCGGGGCCAGCGGTCCTCCTCGCGGTCGAACCCCGCCGAGCCCAGCCAGTCCTGCAGCGCCAGCTCGCGCGAGTCGCGGATCCCCATCCGGCGCTGCTCGGGCGAGTCGACCAGGACCAGCCCGCCGAACGACCAGAACGCCTGGCCCCCCAGCGACGCCTCGGGCTCCTGCTCCAGCACGATCACCCGCCGCCCCGCCTCGGCGAGCTCCGCGGCGGCCACCAGCCCCGCCAGGCCGGCGCCGACGACGATCACGTCCGCGTCGTGGGTCATGGGTCCGTTCGCATGCGTTTCGGTGGAACGACGTGCGCGGCTGTGAAACCCCGGTGCGAAGTGCGAAGTGCGAAGTGCGGCTACTCGAAGTTCCGCACTTCGCACCTCGCGGCTGCGGGCTCCAAGCTACGGCGAGGAGCCCGTTCTGCCTACCGTCGCGCGAGAAGCGCCGTCGGAGACCAGTGCGAAGCCGGGTCAGCAGACGAGGCCGGGAGCGGCGGCGTGGAGGACGACCTCGCGGAGGCGCCAGGAGCCGTCGGGCTGCCGCACCCACCGGTTGCGGTAGGTGGCGCGCTCTTCGGTGAACGTCCCGTCGGCCTGGCGGAAGCGGAGCATCGCCGTGCCGGCGTCGATCACCTCGCCCGGCGGGTAGTTGGCCACGTGCGCCAGCAGCCGCAGCGCGCCGACCTTGCCGATGTCCTTGCTGATCCATCCCCGCAGGATCGCGTCGCGGCCGGTGAACGTCTCGTCGGTGGTCTGCACGCGCGCGTCGTCCGTGAAGAAGCGCGCGACCGCCTGCGGATCGCCGCCCTGCCACGCGGCGACGTACGCGGCACGCGCCGCCTCCACGTCGGCCGCGTAGGTGACGTGGTTGCACGTGTCTCCCGGCGCCGCGCCCGACATCACGGGCCCCGCGGCGCTCGATGGCTGCGGGGGCGGCGCCGGCGGCGGCGAGGAGGTGCAGGCGGCGAGTGCCAGCACGGCGAGGGGAGTGGGGAAGATTCGCATGGGTGCGCGGCGTTGGAGGTGGGCGCGGCGGGGGATGCATCGGCACGCGCGCAGGATGCGTCCGGCACGTCCCGCCGACAAGGGATTTCGACGGCCGATCCCGCGAGCCGCCGGTCCGCGATGGCGACTTCCTGTGGTTGCAGCCGCGGTTTATGCTCTTGCGGATCTGATCCGGCAATCGGATCCGCTCCTCAACGCGACGTGTTTCGTAGGGGCGAGCCTGCGAGTCCGGGCATGGGCAGCATCGGCGCAGGAGGCGGCCACCGCGCACGGACCCGGCATCCGCCGGTCGAGGCAGGCCTCGCCCCTACGAATCACCTGATCGCAATCACGAAGAGCATCACTCGCCAGGCGCGGGGCCGGCATCAACCGGAGGCGCCCCCCGGTCCCCGTAGCCGTCGGGGTGCGCGCGGTGCCAGGCCCAGGCGCTCTCGACGATCGAGCGCAGGTCGGGGAAGCGCGGCTCCCACCCCAGCTCGCGGCGGATGCGCTCGCTGCTGGCCACCAGCACCGCCGGGTCGCCCGGGCGCCGCGGGCCCACCACGGCGGGGATCGGGTGGCCGGTGACCGCGCGCGCCGTCTCCACCACCTCGCGCACGCTGAAGCCGCGGCCGCTCCCCAGGTTGTAGGTGCGGCTCCCCGAGTCCAGCGCGTGCAGGGCGCGCACGTGCGCGTCCGCCAGGTCCGCCACGTGGACGTAGTCGCGCACGCAGGTGCCGTCGGGCGTGTCGTAGTCGTCGCCGTAGATCGTGACGTGCCCGCGCTGGCCCAGCGCCACCTGCAGCACCAGGGGGATCAGGTGCGTCTCGGGGTCGTGGTCCTCGCCGTGGTCGGGCGAGGCGGCGCCGGCCGCGTTGAAGTAGCGCAGCGCCGCGTAGCGCATCCCGAAGCGGTTGTCCATCCAGTGCAGCACGCGCTCCAGGATGTGCTTCGACTCGCCGTACGGGCTCCCGGGGCGCACGGGCGCGTCCTCGCCGATCGGCACCCGGTCCGGCAGGCCGAACAGGTTGGCGGTGGAGGAGAGGATGAAGCGCCGCACCCCGTGGCGGACGGCGGCCTCCAGCAGGTTCAGCCCGTTGCGGAGGTTGGCGCCCAGGTACAGGAACGGCCGCTCCATCGACTCGCCCACCAGCGTGTGCGAGGCGAAGTGCAGGATCCCCTCCGGCCGGTGCTCGGCCATCGCCCGCTCCACCGCGGGCGCGTCCGCCAGGTCGCCCGGCACCAGCTCGGCGCGCGGGTCCACGGCCGCACGGTGGCCCTGCCGCAGGTCGTCGAAGACCACCACCCGGTGCCCCGCGTCGGCCAGCTGCGCCACCACGACGCTGCCGATGTACCCGGCGCCCCCCGTCACCAGCAGCCTCACGCCGCCCCTCCCCTCGGCCGGGGAGCGGCGGAGACGTCCGGGCGCCCCACGGCCGGTGCGCCACCCCGTGGCCCTGGCAGGATCTCGTAGTCGCTCATGAGGCGGCGAACTTAGGCGCGGCGCGGCGATCCACAAGGGGAGCCGCCTTCGAGCCCATCGCCGCACGTGACGATCCCACCGGCCGGTGTGGCGCGGGAAGACGCGTCACAGGCGGGCGCGCGGGAAGAAGTTTTCGCTTGATGCGCGGCATTGCGCCGACTATCGTTCCTGGCACCCCCGCGAAGCGGAGCTCTTCCGCGCCGGAACCTCCCCGCGGCCGCCGCGCGCACGGCGGCCCGCTCCAGGCACCTCCCTGGCCTCACCGCGAAGGTGATGCGTGGACACGTCCAGCCCCGCGGAGACTGCGGTACCGGCGACGGCGGTCGGCCAGGCCGGCCCGCCGGAGCCCGACCTCGCCGAGAGCGAGCTGGCGGCGCGCGTCCGCTCGGGCGACGGGGCGGCCTTCGAGGCGCTCTTCCGGCGGTACTACCGGCGGCTGCACGCCTTCGCCGAGACGTACGTGGGCTCCTCCGAAGTCGCCGAAGACCTCACGGTGGACGTGTTCGTGCGCATCTGGGAACGGCGCGCCGAGTGGAGCCTGCGCGGCGGCCCGAAGAGCTACCTGTACGCCGCGGTGCGCAACGAGGCGCTGGCGTGGCTCAGGCGCCGGAAGATGGTGGAGCGCGCCCACGCCGACCTGGTCCGCGACGAGCGCCGTCCCGGGATGGGCGGCCCCCCCGCCGCGGCCGACGCCCAGGTGCAGGCGCACGAGCTGGCCGACGCCGTCGAGCGGGCCACCGCGCGCCTCCCCGAGCGCACCCGCGAGGCGTTCGTGCTGCACCGCCGGCACGGCCTCAGCTACGCCGAAGTCGCCCAGACGATGGGCATCTCCCCCCGCACCGTCGAGGTGCTCATCCGCCGGGCGTTCCAGGCGCTCCGCACCCAGCTCGGCGGCTTCCTCGTCCTCCTCCTCACTCTCTTCAGCGCCCTCCTGTAGCTCCGTTCCGCGCACTTCGCACTTCGGTTTTGGGCGTGTCCCTCCGCTGCGCTCCGGGCCGGGCTGCGCGCGCGGTAGGGCACGATACGACCGTGCCCAACCGCGCCGGGCCACCGCGGCCACGATACCCCCCGTGGCCGCGGCGTCCCGGCCCTCCGGGCGCGCATCCCTCACGCGGGGCTTCGCCGCGGGAAGAAGTTCCGTAGGGACGAGCCCACGAGTCCGAGCACAGGCCGCCTCCGCGCGAGTGGCCGCCTGTCGCGCACGGGTCAGGACCCGCCGGTCGAGGCAGGCCTCGCCCCTGCGAACCGTTCGTCTGCCGCTCGTAAAGTCCACCCTCTCCCGAAGTTGGGAGAGGGTTGCCGCTCTAAGGCGGCGGGTGAGGGCCCCCGCCGCCACGCCGCAGTCCGCCGAGCGCGCGAGACCGCGAGCGCCGCTTGTACGGGTAGCGCCCCGCTCGATCATCTCACTGGGTGACGCACGCGTCGTCGTCGCGATCCCCACCCCCTGACAGGAGCCGGTTTCCGTGGACGAACGCCATTGGCGGTCGCTGGTGCGCCTCTTCTCCGGCGAGGCCTCCGCGGCCGAGCGGGACGAGCTGCGGCGGTGGGTCGGGGAGGACCCGGCGCGCGCGGAAGAGGTGGACCGGCTCCGTGCCCTGTGGGACGCCTCCGGCGCGCTCCCCGGCAGCGGCGACGAAGACGCCGCGTGGCAGCGGGTGGCCGCGCGCACCGGCCTGCTCGACGCCACCCCGCCGGGAGTGCACCCGATCGACGCCCGCCTGCGGCGCGCCGCCGCGCCGCCCCGCCGCGCCGCCTGGCGCGCGCCCCTGCTGCGGATCGCCGCCGTGCTGGTGCTGGCGCTGGGCGGCGCGCTGGTGTGGGCGCAGGCCGCGCGCGCCGGGACCCGCACCGTCTCCACCGGCAAGGGCGAGCGCGTGCAGCTGGTGCTGAGCGACGGCTCGCGCGTGCTGCTGGGGGTGGACAGCCGGCTCACCTACCCGCGCCGCTTCCGCGGCGGCGCGCGCGAGGTGCGCCTCCGGGGCGCCGCCTACTTCGAGGTGGCGCGCGACCCGGAGCGCCCCTTCAGCGTGTACACCGCCGACGCCGTCACCCGCGTGCTCGGCACCCGCTTCACCGTGCGCGACTACCCCGGCGGCGAGCCCGCCCGCGTGGCCGTCACCGAGGGCAGGGTCGCCGTCCGCCCGGCCCGCGAGCGCGCCCCCGCCGCCGTCCTGGTCGGCGGGCAGGCGGCCGAGTTGGCCCCCGGCGGCGCCCGGCCCGTGGTCGAGCGCGCCGAGCCCAGGCAGGACCTGGCCTGGACGCGCGGGCAGATCGCCTTCAACAACGCCCCCGTCCCCGAGGTGCTGGCCGAGCTGGGCCGCTGGTACGACGTGCAGATCCAGGTGCAGGACCCGGTGCTGGCCGCCCGGCACCTCACCATCGCCTTCGAGCACGAGCCGCTGGAGACGCTGCTGCAGGAGATCTCGGCCGTCCTGGGCGCCCGCGTGGAGCGCCGGGGACGCGTCCTCGTCCTCACCCCCGCGCCCGCGGCCCGTGGCACCGCCCCCGCCCGCGGCGCGCGCGGCGAGTCCCTCTAGTCCCGCCCACCGGAGGACCGACCATGAAGACCACCAGAGTGGTTCGGAGCTTCGCCCACGCGCTCGCCGCTCTCCTGGGCGCGGCCACGCTCTCGCTGGCGCAGGGGACCCAGGCCCGGGTCGCGGGATACGTGCGCGCGCCGGCCGAGCAGGCCCCCGCCGCACAGGCGCGCTCCGGCGAGCGCACCGTCACGCTGCGGCTCGACGCCGCGCCGCTGGAGGCGGCGCTCCACGAGATCGCGCGCCAGGCCCAGCTGCGCCTCACCTACAGCCGCGAGTCGCTCGACCCCGCCCGGCGCGTCTCGGCGCACCTGACCTCCGTCTCCGCCGAGCAGGCGTTCGCCGTGGTGCTGGAGGGCACCGGGCTCGAGGCCGTCCCCTCCGCGCGCAACCGGGTGGCCATCGTGCACCGCGCCCCGCCCGCCGCCGCACCGCCGCTGGAGGCGCGCGCCGCGCGCACGGTGATCGCCGGCGGAGCCTTGAGCGTCCCCGCCTGGCTCGACGCGCAGGAGGGCGGCACCATCCGCGGCAGCGTGGTGGAGGCCGGCTCGGCGCGCCCGGTGAACGGCGCCCAGGTGGTGGTGGTCGGCACCAGCCGCGCGGCCGTCACCGGCGCCGCGGGCGAGTACGTCCTCGTCGGCGTCCCCGCCGGGGCCCACACCCTGCGCGCCGTCCGCGTCGGCTACCGCAGCGCCGAGCAGAGAGTGGAGGTCGCCGGCCGGCAGACCGTCGAGGTGGGCTTCGCCCTCACGCAGGCCGCCGTGGAGCTCGACGCGCTGGTGGTCACCGGCACCCCCGGCGCCACCTCGCGGCGCTCGGTGGGCAACGCCGTCACCACCATCGACGCCGACCAGGTGACGCAGAACGTGGTGAACACCACCGTAGCCGAGCTGCTGCAGGCCAAGGCCACCGGCGTCACCGTGCTGCAGAGCACCGGCACCCCCGGCGCCGCCGGCAACATCCGCATCCGCGGCCTGGGCTCGCTCTCCGGCTCGTCCGAGCCGGTGATCTACGTCGACGGCGTGCGCATCCACTCCGGCGCGGGCGGCTCCTTCCGCAACAACTGGCAGTCGCCCACCGAGGGGCAGCTCGCGGGCGGCGGGCAGACGGCCTCCGCGCTCGACGCGGTGAACCCCGAGGACATCGAGTCGATCGAGGTGATCAAGGGCCCGGCCGCCGCCACCCTCTACGGCGCCGACGCGGCCAACGGCGTCATCCAGATCATCACCAAGAAGGGCCGCCCCGGGAGCCAGGAGCTGCAGTGGAACGCCCGCGTGCAGTTCGGGACCACCGACTGGGGGCTCGACCGCCGCGCCTCCTTCACCACCTGCGACGCCGTGCGCGTCGCCGACCCCGCCGAGTGGCCGGGGTGCCAGGGCGTGGCGCCGGGGACCGTCCTGCGCGAGTCGTTCCTGGACGGGGCGCTCCGGAGCGGGGCGCTGCGCAACCTGGAGCTCTCGGTGCGCGGCGGCGGGCAGGGCTACTCCTTCTTCGCCGCGGTCGACAACGACCAGGAGGAGGGGATCTTCGCCAACAGCCAGACCGAGCGGACGGGCGGGCGCGCCAACTTCGCCTTCTACCCGTCGGACCGCGTCGACTTCACCGTGAGCGTCCGCTACACGAAGAGCGAGACCGCCTTCCCGATGACCGACAACGGGCCGAACGTGCTGGAGGCCGCCTGGACCTACCAGCCGGGGCGCGCCCCGCAGCGGGGGCAGACCTACGGCTTCGCCGGGGGGACGCCCGAGCAGTACGAGGCGTACGAGAACACCCTGCGCGGCGACCGGGTGACGCTCGGCACCACGCTCAACTTCCGCCCCTTCCCCTGGTTCAGGAACCGGCTGACGGTGGGCGGCGACATCAACTCGCGCCAGGCCAACCGCTTCGTGCCGCCGGGCGGGCTCTTCGCCCCCACCAGCGGGCAGATGACGCAGGGGGCGCCGCGCAACAGCGTCTACACCTTCGACTACGCGGGGACCGTCGAGACGCCGCTGCCGTTCACCAGCCTGACCTCGGCGCTCTCCTTCGGCGTGCAGTACACCAACAGCGAGTACCGCAACACCATCGCCCAGGGGACCGGGTTCAGCACCGACCTGGTGCGCAACATCGGCTCGGCCACCAACCGGCACTCGTGGGACGAGTACCTGGCCGTCAAGTCGCTCGGCTTCTTCGTGCAGGAGCAGGTGGCCTGGCGCGACCGGCTCTTCCTGACCGGCGCCGTGCGGGTGGACAACAGCTCCATCTTCGGCGACGAGATCGACCAGCTCTACTACCCCAAGCTCTCCGCCTCGTACGTGATCTCCGAGGAGCCCTTCCTCGCGCGCCTCTCCTGGCTCGACAACCTGAAGCTGCGCGCGGCGTGGGGGCAGGCGGGCAACGCCCCCGACCCCTTCGCCGAGGTCACCAGCTACGGCGTCTGGCAGTCGGTGGACCCCATCACCGGCGAGGTGACCTCGGGCGTGCGCCTGGTGACGCTGGGGAACCCGGACGTGAAGCCCGAGCGCGGCAGCGAGCTGGAGGCCGGCTTCGACGCCTCGCTCCTGCGCGGCCGCATGGGGGTGGAGCTCACCTTCTACGACAAGCGGACCCGCGACGCACTGGTGCGGGTGCCGCTGGCGCCGTCGGAGTCGGGGATCGCGGGCGGGAGCCAGTTCCGCAACCTGGGCGAGATCAGCAACCGCGGCCTGGAGGTGGCCGTGAGCGGCACGCCGCTGCAGACCCGGCCGCTCACCTGGGACGCGCGGCTGGGCTTCTCCACCAACCGCAACCGGCTGGAGGACTTCGGCTTCGACACCGATCCCATCCTGATCGGCGTCACCACCCTCAACCAGCGCCACGTGGAAGGCTACCCGCTGGCCGGCTACTGGGTGCACGACCCCGTCTGGGACGCGGAGCAGAACAAGTACGTCCCGGGCGAGGCGCGCTACCTGGGGCCCTCGATGCCCACCCGCGAGGCCTCGCTCACCAACACCTTCACCCTCTTCGGGAACCTGCGCCTCTTCACGCTGCTGGACTACAAGGGCGGCTACTACCTGCTGAACATGACCGACTGGCGGCGCTGCCGGGCGGAGCTCTGCGAGGAGGTCAACGACGCGAGCGTCTCCGCCGAGCGCAAGGCGCAGCTCACGGCCGACCTGGGCTCCAACGACGCCCTCTACACCCAGCGGGCGGACCACGTGAAGATCCGCGACGTCTCGCTCACCTACACGCTTTCGCCCCGGTTCAGCCGCCGCTTCGGGGCGGAGCGCGTGGCGCTGACGCTCGCCGGCCACAACCTGGGCTACCTGTGGAAGCCCGATTACCGCGGGCTCGACCCCGAGGTGACCTTCAACGGGATCAACCAGCCGGGCGACGACGGGCAGGCGTTCGGCTGGACGCGGATGGACTACTGGACGGTGCCGATGACGCGCCGCATCACCGCGGCGATCGACCTGAGCTTCTGAAGGCCCTCACCCCGAACCGGAGGATGGTCATGAAGCGGAACCAGACGCACCTCGGCAGGGGGCGGGCGCTCGTGGCGCTCGTCCTGGCGGCGGGGGCGGGCGCGTGCGACGGGCTGCTGGACGTGGAGCGCCCCGGGCTGATCACCGAGGGGCAGGTCACCGGCCCGCAGCTGGCGAACGCCCTGGTGGCGGCCGCCGAGGGCGAGTACCACGTGGCCTTCAACTGGGTGGGCAACAGCGGCGCAGCGGCCACCGACGAGGCGATCTTCTCGCACGGCTGGAGCCCGTGGGACGACTTCGACGAGCGCGACGTGGTGGCCGGCTCGCCCGCGCACGACGGGATCGGCTACGGCTGGATGCAGCGGGCGCGGGTGACCGGCGTGAGGAGCGCGCGGCAGCTGAAGGAGATCGGCGCGCCCTCGTCCGCCCTGGCGCGGGCGCTCGCCTACGCCGGCTACAGCACCGTGCTGCTGGCCGACTACCTGTGCAGGGCGCCGCTGAACGGCGGGCCGGCGCTGGAGCGCGCGGTGGTCTACGACTCGGCGATCGCGCTCTTCCAGGAGGCGGCCGCGGCCGCGGGGAGCGACCGCTTCCTCTCCGACCTGGCCAACGTCGGCGTCGCGCGCTCGTACCTGAACAAGAACGACCTGTCGAAGGCCATCGAGTACGCGAAGAAGGTGGACCCCGGCTTCCAGGCGTGGGTGCGCTTCGTGGACAGCGACAACTTCGGCGACTGGGTGGAGAAGTACAACCTGTACCACCGCACCTCGGGATTCATCAGCCCCTCCGAGTTCTCGCTGGCGCTCGACCCGGCCGAGTGGGCGGTCAAGCGCGACCTGCGGGTGCCGTTCGAGGACGACAGCACCCGGCGGATGTTCACCAGCGTGCCGTTCGCGCGCTCGGGGCACGTCCCCTTCGTCCCCTACTCGTTCGAGGGGTGGACGCCGGGGAACCGGAAGATGATCCCGGGCGGCGCCGACATCCGCTTCGCCTCGGGGCTCGAGGCGCAGTACATCATCGCCGAGGCCAGCCTGTACGGGGGCGCGGGCGGGTGGACGGAGAGCCAGGTGCGCGCCTTCGTCGACCAGCGGCGCGCGGTGGGCGGGCACGGGCCGTACGCGGGGAGCGACCTCAAGGGCGAGCTGCGCGAGCAGCGGCGGATGGACTTCTACTTCGCCGGCTACCGCATGCCCGACCTGATCCGCTACAAGCAGTTCTACGGGATCGACCTGTGGCCCAGGGGGAGGCTCGGCGGCTACCCGGCGTCGGCGCCGTACCAGTACGGGAGCACCGAGTGCTGGCCGATCGGGCAGAGCGAGAGCAGCACGAACCCGAACGTGTAGATCCCCGGGTATCGGCGCCGTTCCCGGGCGCCTGGAGGCGCGGCAACGACGGCGAGAAGCCTGCCTTCGCAGGCTGGTCCGGCGCGAGGGCGGGCGGTCGCGGGCGGCTGAAGCCGCGGCAACAACTGCAGGAAGCCTCGCAAACCGTGCGAGGCTGCGGGGGCAGGCTCCGGCGCGTGCGTGGGGGTCCACGCTCCCATGGCAGGTCGGTCCCTCTCCCGCGCAGCGGGGGAGGGGAGCGCACCCTCTGGCTGCGAGGAACGAGCAGCCGAGGGTTGCGCGGGGGAGGGGGCATCCCCGGCGGCCTCACGACGACATCGTTCCGCCAGCGAAGAACGGACACATGACCTACACGCGCCGCCTGCTCCGTCTGCTTCCCCCGCTCGCCATCCTCGCCGCCTGCGCGCCCGCGGCGCGGACGCGGACGTCCGTTCCCCCGCCCGCGCCGGCCGCGGACGCCTCCGCCGCGGACGACGAGTGGGTGGAGCGGACGCTGGCGGGGCTGTCGCTGCGCGAGAAGGTGGGGCAGATGGTGATGCCGTGGGTCGGCGCGGACTACACGGCGGTCGACTCGCGGCAGTTCGACGCCCTGCGCGAGTGGGTGGAGGGCGAGGGGATCGGCGGGGTGGTGATGTCGGTCGGGCTCCCGCACAGCTACGCGGCCAAGCTCAACGCCCTGCAGTCCATCGCCCGCGTCCCGCTCCTGGTGGCCTCGGACATGGAGAACGGGCCGGGGATGCGCATGGCGGGGATCTACTCCTTCCCCCACCTCCTCCCGCAGGGCGGCGGCACCGACTTCCCGCCGCTGATGGCGCTGGGCGCGGCCGGCTCCGACTCGCTGGCGTACGCGCTGGGGCGGGTGACGGCGCGCGAGGCGCGGGCGGTGGGCGTCCACGTCACCTTCGGCCCCGTGCTGGACGTCAACTCCAACCCCGCCAACCCGATCATCAACACCCGCTCCTTCGGCGAAGACCCGGAGGCCGTCGCACGTCTCGGCCGCGCCTACGTCCGCGGCGCGCGCGAGGGCGGGCTGCTCACGACGGCGAAGCACTTCCCCGGGCACGGCGACACCGAGACCGACTCGCATCTGGGGCTCCCCACCATCCGCGCCGACCGCGCCCGGCTGGACGCCGTGGAGCTGCTCCCCTACCGCGCCGCCGTGCTGGAGGGGATCGACGGGATCATGACGGCCCACATCGCCGCGGTCGGCATCCTGGGGAGCGACGCGCCGCCGGCCACGCTCTCGCCCTACTTCATGACGGAGCTGCTCCGCCGCGAGCTGGGCTTCCGGGGCGTGCTCTTCACCGACGCGCTCGACATGGGCGGCGTGGTGAGCCGCTACGGCGACGCCGAGGCGGCCGTCCTCTCGGTGGAGGCGGGCGCGGACGTGCTCCTCATGCCCCGCGACGTCCGCGGCGCCATCGACGCCGTCGCCGCCGCGGTGCGCTCCGGCCGCCTTCCCGAAGCGCGCATCGACGCCTCCGTCCGCCGCATCCTCAGGGAGAAGGCGCGCGCCGGACTGGCCCGCGCGCGCCTGGTCCCGCTCGACTCGGTGGACCGCGTCGTCGGCGTCCGCGCCCACACCGACCTGGCGCGCCTGGTCGCCGAGCGCTCGCTCACGCTCGCCCGCGACGCGCGGGGGCTGGTGCCGCTCGCCCCCGCCGCGCGCCGCCTCCTCGTCGTCACCTACGCCGAGGAGTACGACCCCGTGGCGGGACGCGTCTTCGCGCGCGCGCTGGCGGGGCGGGGGAGGGCGGTCGACGCCGCGCGGGTGGACCCGCGCACCACCGCCGCCGAGTTCGCCGCCCTGCGCGCCCGCGCCGACTCGGCCGACGTGGTGGTGGTCTCCGTCTTCGCCGCCTGGCTGGACCGCGCCGGCTTCATCGGCGCGCGCGGCGGGCTGTCGGAGTTCGTCCAGGCGCTGGCGAAGGCGGGGACGCCGGTGGTCGCCGTCTCGTTCGGCACCCCGTACCTGCTGAGCTCCTTCCCCGACGTCCCCGCCTACCTGCTGGCGTGGGGCGGGGCGGATGCCAGCCAGGAGGCCGCCGCGCGCGCCCTGCTGGGCGAGGCGCCGATCACCGGCCGCCTCCCGGTCTCGCTCCCCCCGTACCACGCGCGCGGCGAAGGCATCCAGCGGCCCGCCGCGGCGAGCCTCGCCCGGCAGTGATCCCCGACCGACCGTCCCCGCAACCGGAGCGACCCCGATGCAGCTCGCCCTGGCCGACTGGCTGATCATCGCCGGCTACTTCGTGCTCTCCGCGGCCATCGGGCTGGCCTACACGCGCCGCGCGGGGAAGAACGTGTCGGAGTTCTTCGTCTCCGGCCGTTCGGTGCCCTGGTGGCTGGCGGGGACCTCGATGGTGGCCACCACCTTCGCGGCCGACACGCCGCTGGCCGTCACCGGGATGGTGGCCAGCAACGGGATCGCGGGGAACTGGCTGTGGTGGAACATGGTGATGAGCGGGATGCTCACCGTGTTCTTCTACGCCCGCCTCTGGCGCCGCGCCGAGGTGCTCACCGACGCCGAGTTCACCGAGATCCGCTACAGCGGCCGGCCGGCGGCGCTGCTCCGGGGCTTCCGCGCGCTGTACATGGCGCTCCCGATCAACCTGATCGTGATCGGGTGGGTGAACCTGGCCATGCTCAAGATCCTGGACGTCACGCTGGGGATCGCCCCCGTGCAGGCGCTGGTGGCGATGTTCGTGGTCACCATGCTGTACTCCACCCTCTCCGGCCTCTGGGGCGTGCTGGTGACCGACTTCGTGCAGTTCGCCATCGCCATGGGCGGCTCCATCGTGCTGGCCGTCTTCGCAGTACGCGCGGTGGGCGGGATCGACGGGCTGGTGGAGAAGCTGCCGCAGCACTACGGCTCGGCCGAGGCCGCGCTTTCCTTCTTCCCGGCGGAGGGCGCGGCGTGGATGCCGGTGACGGCGTTCCTGGCGTACCTGGCCGTGCAGTGGTGGGCCACCAGCTATCCCGGCGCCGAGCCGGGCGGCGGCGGCTACATCGCGCAGCGCATCTTCAGCGCCCGCACCGAGAGGGACGGCGTGCTGGCGACGCTCTGGTTCAACATCGCCCACTACGCCGTGCGCCCCTGGCCGTGGATCCTCACCGCGCTGGCGGTCGTCGTTCTCTACCCGGGGCTCGAGGACCCGGCCACCGGCTACGTGCGCGCCGTGGTGGACCTCCTCCCCACCGGCTTCAAGGGGCTGATGATCGCCGGCTTCGCGGCCGCCTACATGAGCACCATCGCCACGCAGCTCAACTGGGGCGCCTCGTACCTGGTGAACGACCTGTACCTGCGCTTCGTCGACCAGAACGCCGAGGAGCGGAAGCTGGTGCGGCTCTCGCGCGCGGCGACCGCGGTGATCTTCGCGCTCTCGTCGGCGGTCACCTGGGTGCTCTACGCGGTGGGGTCCATCGAGGGGGCGTGGCGGATCATCATCGCGCTGGGGGCGGGAACGGGGCTGGTGTACATCCTCCGCTGGTACTGGTGGCGAATCAACGCCTGGAGCGAGATCAGCGCCATGGCCGCCGCGCTGGCCGCCTTCACGGTGCTCACCGGCTTCGGCGTGTTCGACCCCGTGGATCCGCTGGAGGGCGCCTACCTGATGCTGGCCACCACCGCGCTCACCACCGTGGCGTGGGTGGCGGTCACCTTTCTCACCCGCCCCGTGCCCGAGGAGACGCTGGTGGCCTTCTATCGCCGCGTCCGTCCCGGCGGCGCGGGGTGGGCGCGCGTGGCCCGCGCGGCCGGTTTCGCGCCGGAGCCGATGGCGGGCGGCGCGCTCTCCTGGGTCAACTGGGGGGCGGGCGTGGTGAGCGTGTACGCGACGCTGTTCGGCGTCGGCAGCCTGATCTTCGGCAGATACGGCGAGGCGCTGGCCTACCTGCTCGCCGCGGCCGCCGCCTTCGCCCTGATCGCCCGCAACCTGCGTCAGGCTGAGCCGCTCCCCGCGCCCGCGGAGCTCGCCGCCGAGCCGGCGGTCCCGGCGCTCGCGGCGAAGTAGAACTGCGTCCTGCGTCAAGAGTCGACGGTGCGGGTGCAACGCGAAGCGAGGAGCCCGGCCCAGGGATCATCCCCAAGCCGGGCTCCTCTCTGTACTCCCGTACTCCCGTACTTTCGTACTTCCCCTACTTCACGATCGCGTCCACCGAGCCGGAGGTGACCGGGTGGTACCCGGGGCGCGCCCTGGCGTAGATGCGCCGGGCGAGCGCCTGGCCCCAGTCGCCCTGCTCCATCAGGCCGGCGAAGAGCGGCCGGACGAACTTGCGCCGCCCCTGGCCGGTGAGGAACGCCTCCAGCGCGGGGACCGCCGGCTCGTAGCGGTTGCGCACCGCCATCACCAGCCAGGCGAAGAGGATCTCGCTGTTGCCCTGCCGCGACAGATTGAAGGCGCGGTCCAGGTCCGCCAGCTGCGCCGCCGTGAGCTTCTGCGGGAGCGCGCCCAGGAAATGCTGCCACTCCTGCGTGCTCCACCCCCGCGTCTGCAGCTGACCGGCGGGCGTGCCGGCCACGAAGCGCCGCGCCTGCTCCTCCACCCGCGCGAAGGCGTCGGACTGCCGCACCACCGCGTTCTGCGGGACCCCGGTGCCGTAGACCCACTCGTCCAGCCGGAGCCGCTGCTCCAGCGTGGCGTCGCCCCGGATCAGGTTCGCGCGCAGGTCGGCCAGGAAGCCCGCCGTGGTCATCGGCTGGAAGGCGTGGCGGTCGAAGTACGAGCGCAGGTAGGCGTCCCACCGCTCGCGCCCCACCGCCTCCTCCAGGGTGCGCAGGAAGGTGGCGCCCTTCTCGTAGGCGATCTCCGTCATCCCCGCATCGGGGTCGC
This sequence comes from Longimicrobium sp., assembly GCA_036389795.1. NCBI lineage: Bacteria > Pseudomonadati > Gemmatimonadota > Longimicrobiia > Longimicrobiales > Longimicrobiaceae > Longimicrobium > Longimicrobium sp. The sequence continues at coordinate 26,444 of DASVWD010000264.1, read as the reverse complement.
GCCCGGCCAGGTCGATGTGCAGCCGCGTGTCGGGCGAGTCCTTGCCGCCCACCCCCTCGATCTCGCCCTGCAGCTCCTGCCACCCCAGGTTGGCCAGCATGGCGGCGCGCTCGCGCCCGTAGAGCGCCTCCATGATCCGGTTCTCGAAGTAGGTGGTGAAGCCCTCGTTCAGCCAGAAGTCGCTCCAGGTGGCGTTGGTCACCAGGTTGCCGCTCCACGAGTGCGCCAGCTCGTGCGCCACCAGCGACACCAGCGAGCGGTCGCCCGCCAGGATGGTGGGGGTGGCGAAGGTCAGCCGCGGGTTCTCCATCCCGCCGAAGGGGAAGGAGGGCGGCAGCACCAGCACGTCGTAGCGCCCCCAGCGGTAGGGGCCGTACAGCGCCTCGGCCGCGTCGACGAAGCGCTCCAGCTCGGCCAGCTCGTTCGCCGCGCGCTCCAGCACCGCCGGCTCGGTCCACACCCCCGTGCGCGGCCCCAGCGCGCGGAAGGCCAGGTCGCCCACCGCCAGCGCGATCAGGTACGGCGGCACGGGCCGGTCCAGGCGGAAGCGGAAGGCGCGGCGGCCGCCCTCGGCCGGCTCGCCCCCGGGGGTGAGCATCTCGGCGCTCATCACCGCCTTGAGCCCCTCGGGGACGGTGATGCGGGCCGCGTACGTCTGCCGGATCCCCGGCGAGTCCTGCGTGGGGATCCAGGTGCGGGTGAGGATCGCCTGCCCCTGCGAGAACAGGTACGGGTGGCGCTTCCCCGCCGTCTGCTCGGGGGTGAGCCACTGCAGCGCCGCCGCGTCCGGACTGGTCCCGTAGCGGACCACGATCCGGCGCGTGCCGGCGGGGAGCTGCACGGTGAGCGGGCGGCCCAGGATCGAGTCGGCCGGGCCGAGCGCCCACCGGAGCGCGCGGCCTTCCGCATCGGTGACCTCGCGGACCGCCAGGTCTTTCGTGTCCAGGACGATCTCGCGCGCGCCGGGGGCGGCCTCCACGTCGAGCGCGGCGGTCCCGGTGATCCGCTTCTCGGCGAAGTCGGTGGCGAGGTCCAGCTCCACGTGCGTGACCCGCGCCTCGTTCGGCCGCGCGAAGGAGTGGATGTCGCGTACCAGCGTGTCCAGCGGCGCGCGCGCCTCGGCCGCGGCGGACGGAGCCGGGGCCGGGGCGGGAGCGGGAGCCGGCTGCTGCGGCGGCGCCGCGGCGGGGGCGCACGCGGCGAGCGCGCCCAGGCAGGCGAGCAGGGTCAGGGTTCGAGGATGCATGTCTCGCGTCCGTCCTCTCGTCGTGTGCTCGGATCTGGTGCCGGGACGATCCCGGCCACGGCGGCGTGCAAATACCACGCGAGGGCGGCGGGGTTCGGGCGGCCCAGCTCCGCTCCCGGTTGTGACGGTAGATCAGCCATGACGCGTGACGGGCGCCGGGGATCGTCCTCGGCGCCCGTCGTCGTCCAGAGATCCGTGCTTCTCGGCCGCTCACCGCACGGTGGGGACGCGGAAGATGGTGTAGATGCTCGAGGGGGTGAGCTGCTGGAGCTGCTGGCCGGCGATGGGCAGGCCCAGTCCCCAGAAAACGCACTTGATGTAGTCCAGCAAGGTCCCGAAGCCGTAGTTGGTGACAACGAGCACCACGAGGCCGGCCAGGATCGTCACCAGGGTGGTCAAGCCCCAGCCGAGAAGGCTCACGCGCTGGATTTGGAGTTGCACCTCGCGCACGGGCGGCATGGCGGCGCCGCCGGCCTCCTCCTGTTTCAACATTCCGGGAGGATCACCGAGCTCGTTGCGCATGTCGGCCAGGATCTGCCGGACTGCCGCCTCGGCGGCGGCGGGCTCGGTGTGGGTCGACGCGGCTGCGTCCAGGCGCGCCAGGGCCTTCTTGATCGGCTGACGGTTGGGGGCATCCGGCCACCTCGCCACCGCATAGCCGATCCCGAGCCGTACGATGACCTCCAGGGCGCGCACGCGGGTGCCCTGCTCCGTCAGGTACTGCTGATAGGCGGCGGTGTTGTCCGGCGAGGCCGCGAAGGGGTTGGGCACGGCCGGGGGGATGAAGCCCTTCCCCTCCAGCACCGACAGCTTCAGGGCCTCCTCGCGCGCTTTGAACTGGGTGGCGAGCGTGGGGAACGGGACCTCGGTGAGCTGCGAGGCCGCCTTCACCTGCGTGCGCAGCTCCTCGACGCCGTCCAGGATCAGGGACGCGGGAAGCTTTGCCGTGGCGCGCGCGTTCAGCTGCCGGAGGAAGACGGTGAGCAGCCACCCGAGCAGCACCCCCGCCGCGATCGCGATTCCACCGAGCCCCCACTCCCCGACCGTGGTCTTCTCCACGCGCAGCTCGACCGTCTTCACCCCCGTGCCGCCGTCGGCCGCGAGGAGCACGGCGCCGGTGTAGATGCCCGCCGGCACCGATTTGGGCTCCAGCCGCAGCGCGAAAACGGCCTGGTTCCCCGCAGCGATCTCCGGCGGCGGCGTGCAGACGGCCGCGCGCCGCGGCGGAGTTTGAGGCGGATCCACCCGGCAGAGCTGCAGCCTGCCGACGCGCAGTGGCGCGCCGGTCTCAACGCTCTGCAGCGTGGAGCCGGCCAGCCGGACGTTTCGCAGCGGCTGGTCCCCGGCAGCGACGGTGATCTCCAGCTCGTTTCCCCAGCGGAGCACCCAGCGGCCCCCGGTGGGCCCCTGCACCGTCCACGCGCTGGAGGCTGTCGAGTCGGGCGGCAGTGCGGCCGCCGCGGCGGGGCCGCGCTTCGCGAGGACTCCGGCGGTCGCGAGCACAACGGTCAGGAGCCGCAGGTGCACGGGCCGCAACCCAGGGACGCGCATGGCGAGTGGGCGAGATTGGAGCGGTCGTGCGAACATGGGAGGTCCTCCGCATCAAAGCTCGTCAGCGGTCCTGCCTGCCAGATACGTCGAGCTCCGGCCACCTCTCAGATGGACACGGGCGGCCGTTTTCCCGCCGCCGGTGTTGATGTGCGCACGGTGGCGGAATAGTTTTGCTGCGTTCATTCTCCTCCCGTGCGACCCCCGCCCCCCGGTGTCCGGACCGATGTTCGACCGGCTGAACCCCGAGTCCCTCTTCCTCGCCCACCTCGAGTGGATCGAGAAGGTCGCCGCCACGGTCTGCCACAGGAACAGCGTCTGGGGCGACGACGCCGAAGACTTCGCCTCCACGGCGAAGATGAAGCTGATCGAGAACGACTACGAGGCGCTGCGCGAGTTCCGCGGCGAGTGCAAGCTCACCACGTACCTGGCCGTGGTGATCGACCGGTACTTCCACGAGCACGCACGCGAGCGCTGGGGGCGGTGGCGGTGCTCGAAGGCCGCGGAGCGTCACGGACAGCTCGCGAAGGAGCTGGAGACACTGGTCTACCGCGATGGCTTCCGGCTGGAGGAGGCGGCGGAGAAGCTGCGCACCGCCGGCCGCACCACGGCCTCCGACGCCGAGCTGGCCCGACTCTTCGCGCAGCTGAAGGCACGCTCGTCCCTGCGTCCAGAGCCGGCCGACCCCGACGTGCTCGACCGCACGCCCGCGGAAGGTTCCGCCGACAGCGGGGTGATCGCGGGCGAGGCCAGGTCGCGGCGCCGCACCCTGCTGGCGGCGCTCGACGGGGCGCTCGACCGCCTGGAGCCGGAAGAGCGGATCATCGTGCGGATGCACTTCGCGGACGGCCGAAAAGTAGCGGACGTGGAGCGCGCGCTGGGGCTGGAGCCGAAGGCGCTGTACCGGCCGATCGAGCGCCTGCGCACGTTGCTGCGCAGGTACCTCGAAGAGGCGGGCGTATCCGCCGAGGACGTGCGCGAGCTCTTGGAGGAAGAGGAGGGAGAGGAGGAGCCATGAGGCAGAACGTGGCGACTTTTGCGACGCGGGGCCATCCAACCAGGATAGGTCCGCCTATGCGAGGAGACACCCGGTGAAAGATCCCGGCATCGACGACAACCGCCTCGCGGCACTGCTCGACGGGCGGCTGGACGAGCGCGAGCGCGCGGAGCTGCTGGCGCGCCTCGCGCAGTCGGACGACGACTACGAGGTGCTCGCCGACACCGCGGGCGTGCTGCGGGAGCTCGAGGCGGCAGGGGTGGGTCAACCCCGGGCTCCCGAAGTGGCTGCGCCCGGGGATCCGGGTGAGTCCGAGCGGCCGAGCGAGCCGGGAGTCATCCCGCTCCGGCCCCGCCGCGCGCGGGGGTGGCATCGGCCGGGCGCGCGCCGGCTCGCGCTGGCCGCGGTGCTCGCGGCGGTGGCGCTCGGCTCCGTCCTGTGGCTGCGCCGGAACGCTCCGGACCCGGTTGACCCGGCCCGCCTGGCCACGGTCGTCGCGGAAGGGGGGGCGTCGCTCTCGCCCGAGTGGGTCCGGAGCCGCCCCTGGCGCTCGACGCTCGGGGCGGGAGACCCGCTGACCGACGAGGCGAGGGCCGTCCGCCTCGGCGCCCTGCTGGTGGACCTCGAGCTGGCGGTCCGGCAGCGGGACGCCGCGACGGCCTCGCTGCTGGCCAGCCAGGTCCAGGTGCTGCTGGAGGACGTCGACGGCGCGGGGCAGGTGGCGGATGTCTATCGACAGGTCGGCGAGAGCGCAGCAGAGGCGCCGGAGAGGCTCCAGTACCTGCTCGCGGCGGGGCGCGCGGGAATGGCGGACGTGGTGGACCGTGACCTTCTGGGGCTCGGTGCGTGGGCCGAGGCCGCCCGCCTCGCCGCCGCTCGTCGCGACGAGGCGTACTTCCGGACGCGCGAGACGCGCGCGGCGTTAGATCATGCCGCGGAGCTGCCCGTACCGGGCTCGGCTCAGGATAGCATCGAGCGGATTCGGCGTGCCATTCGTGGAGGCGGCACGCTGCGCTGGGAAGAGGTCCAGACAGAGCTGGATCGGTTACTGCTGGCTGTAGGAACCTGATGCTGTTCCGCAGCCCTCCACCTAGACGCCTCCTATCTCCTCATTTCCACCCGCCGCGTCAGCGGGTAGCTTTGTACCAAGCCGCTGCAGCGACCACCCGGGCGATGTCCGCGGCGTACTCCGGAGTAATAAGGTCCACCGTGTCTCCCTCCAGGTGGTACTGGGGGTTCCCGTCTTCAGGTGCGCTGCCGGGGCCGGGGTAGCGGTCTTCCGAGATCAAGCAGGCGGCGATCTTCCGGGAGTGGAACGAGCTGTGGTCGCTCAGGCCATCTGCTTCGTCCTTCGGATTTTCCGCGTCAGGGACCACCTGTGGGACCAAGTTAGCGGAGACCTGGTCGTTGACGACGAGGTCCCGGATCAGCTCGGCCAGCTCCAGCGAGCGCTCCTGTACGTTCGGGTCCTTCCGGTGGCCGACGTGCAGTTCGAAGGTCCGCCCCTTCTTCTTGTCGAAGCCGATCATGTCCATCTGGAAGACGGCCGTGATCCGTGTGCAGCTCTTGGATTCCTCGCCCGCGTATGCCTTGCTGCCGGCCAGTTCGGTCTCTTCTGCGTTGAACAGCACGAAGCGGATCTCGCCGTGCTCCACGCCGGGCGCGGCCAGCTGAAGCACGGCGCGGGCGGCGGCGAGGACGCCCGCAATCCCGCTGGCGTCGTCGTCGGCGCCCGGCGCCCTGTCGAAGGCCGGCTGCGAACTGGTGTTCCGCTCCGAGGTGGAGTCCAGGTGTGCGCTCACGATTATGATTTCGCGCCCAGGCACCGTCGCGGGTAGCTTCGCCTCGACGTTACAGAGGTCCAGACCCTGATAGGTGAACGGGTGGAGCCTCACGGCCAGGCGGCTCCCGCCGAGACCTTCGAGATCCTTAACTAGGGCGGCCACCGCCTTCTTGTTGTCGTCATGCCAAGTGTGGCGGCTTGCGAAGCTCGCGTAGCGCTCAATGTCGGAGAGCATGTCTTTCGCCACGACCTGCTGCCGGAGGATCTTGCGTTCCCGCTTCGACAGCCGGGGAGCAGGCGCCGCGTCGACTGCGCTTTGCGGACGCGCATCGCTTGCGGCCCCGCGCTCCTCCAGCCACTCCAGAGGAGCGAGGAGTTGTCGGTTGTGCCCGTGCCGCACGCCGGGAAAGGCGTAACTGGTCAGGGAGCGCCCCGCCGGGATGGCGACGACGAGGCCCTCGCACGTGGAGGCGAGGATGCGTCGTGCCGCACCGGCGGTGGGAGCATCGTCGCGTTCCTCCCAGGCCGGTGCGGCCGGCTCTGCCTCCGTGTGCAGGTCTGAGTGCAGGAGGAAGAGTTCGGTCGTCTGCGGCTCATCCGCCTTCCCCAGCCGGTCGACCCAGAGTCCGAGCGCGTCGAGCTTCGTCGCGGTCCGGTCGTCGCCGATCGCGTAGAGCACGGAGGTGGAGTCCGCCTGCGCGGGCTCGCGCGTCAGGTGGAGCGGCACCAAGGGGTAGTCTTGCAGGCGGGCGCGCCAGTCGAGGACGGGCGCCGCAGGGGGGACGCGGATGCGCAGGTAGCGTAGCGGGCCGTGCCCCAGCAGCACGGGACGCGTCAGGAGCGGGTGCGGCGCGGTCAGGAAGTCGGCGGCCCGCGCTACGACCCGCTCAACCGGGTTGGTGCTCACGAAAAGCGGGGGTGGCGTGCCCCGCCCGGTGCCGTGCACCCGCCGCGCGCGGGCTGCTGCCTGCTCGAGGAACAGGGGCGAGTCGGTGCACCCGCGCAGGACGAGGTCGGGCTCGAAGTACCGGAGCAGGCCCTTCCGCTGGAGCGACCTGTAAACCCTCTTGTTGGGGATGGCCATGAGTCGGGAGAGGATGCCGAGTCGCGCCCCTTCTGCGCGTAGCGCGCCGAGCACGGCGAGGGCTTCCGGAAAGGCCGACAACTCCACGATGCGATCTCCTTTCGGGGAGATCCGCACCGACGCGAGCGAGCTGACGTCAAAGAAAACGGTGGCATTCGCAAGAGTGTACATCGATGAGAGCCTGGTTGGAGTGCCGGTCCGTGGGATCCGTCTGGGGTGGGTGGGGCCGGAGCCGGATGGCGCGCGATCTCGCCTCCGGCCGGCCCCTTGCACCGGCATCACTCCTCGTTGACCGCTAGCATGCAGGTGAAGCGCCGTCCGCTGGAGAGGCTTGGGGCGGTGAACGCAGGCGGAAGGCTGTTCGCAGCCCGGAAGGAGGAGTTCGGGTCGGAAGCGTCTCTTCCCTCGTCCTCGAATTGCGGGAGCGGTCCGGCCTTGTCGCCGAACAGGGCATAGTACCCGCGGAAGTGGTGCGCCTCGTCGCCTGGGTTCAGCACCGGGTTCGTCGGTTCCGGCTGGGAGGGGAGCTCGTCGTGCGGGGCGTTGTACACGTAGATCCTGATCTGCCCATCCGAGTCCGGACGCAGTGTGGCGAGCGTGCCGCCGTTCGAGGTTTTGATCTTGAGGCCCGGACGCCTGACTCCGTTGTCGTCCTCCACTTCGTTCGTGACGCCCGTGATCCGCCATTGGATTGAGGTCGCCATATGTGTGGGTGGCCGGCTGTTGATCCTCCACCGCGCCCCTTTCCGATGCTGGCAGGGGGGGCTCGGGCAGAGGGTGCCGTGACCGATCACCACGTGCGCCAGCGCCTTGGTCTGGTCGGCCGGCATGTTGACGATGTCCGATATGTCCACCACACCCGGCAGGTCCACCACCAAGGAGTCGCCGCCTTCGACGAGTTGGCTCAGGTCGAGCGTCCCGGCTTCCAGCGAAAGCTCCTGGTGAGTCTTCCCCGTCGGGGCTTTCGGGTTGTATTTGGCTGGCCAGCCAATGACCTTTACGTGCGGTTCCATCCCCGCGACGGGGGGCAACAGCACGTGCAGCTTCCCATCCCGGGACCTGCGCACGAACAGGCAGATCCCCGCGATCTCGATGTGTAAGTTGAAGGGCATGGCTCCTCTACAATGGTTGAGGTTGGTCAGTTGCCCGCGAACCGGAACCCGGCCCACGCGGACGGCGAGCTGAGCGCGGGGTCGTCCGACCCCAGCAGCGCGAGCTGCGCCTGGCGCAGGGCGCCGTCTCCGTCCCAGGATCGGCGGTACGCGGCGTGGAACTCCTCCATCAGCGCGTTCGTCCGCTCCTCGTCGACGCGCCACAGGCTCCCGACCACGCCTCCCGCGCCCGCGGCGAGCAGCGCGCCGGCGAACCCGGCGAACCCCGCGGAGCTCCCGTCCCGCGCGCGGAGCGTCTCGCACGCCGCGAGCACCACCAGGCGCACGTGGGAGAGGTCCCGCGCGCCGAGCTCCGCCGCCGTCATCCGGCCGGGGTCGCTCCGCCCGGCGCCCGCGGCCAGGAGGAGGAACGAGCGCTCCGGGCGCTGCTCGTCGTAGACGGCGTGGCCGGCGAAGTAGAAGAGGCTCGCGGCGGAGAGCGCCGCCAGCACCGAGTCGCGGCCGGCCTGGGGCCCGCTGACCACCCTTCGCCGCGGATACCGCTCCGCGATTCGCCGAGCCCCCTCCGCGATGCGGGGAAGCGGGGGGAGGCCGGGGTGCGCGCGCACGTCGAACGCGGGGTCGGCCACGAACAGCGCCAGGCCGCGGGGCTCCCCGAGCGGGCGCGCCGCGGGGGCCGCGTCGCGCAGGCTCCCCGCGAAGCGCAGCGGATGGTCCTGGATCAGGTAGCGGTGCGAGGCGGTGTCGTGGAGCGCGGCGAAGGGGACCTCGGCGAGCGCTCCGTCCGCGATCAGGACGAGCCCGGTCTCCTTCGGGCCGAGCCGCTCCCGCACCGGCTCCACCAGCAATCCGTACAGCGCCGCCAGCTGGGCCCGCACCGCCGCCTGGCCCGCGCGGAGCTCCTCTGCCGAGCCGGCGCGCTCGGCGGCGCGGGTCTCGAGCGCCGAGCGCACCCGCTGGATGCTCTCCACCAGCGCGGCCCGGTCCACCCGGCGCCGGGTGAGGGCGACGGCCGTGTCGGAGACGGTCCAGATCAGGAGGGTGTCGCCGATCAGGGCGTACTCCACGGCGACGCTCCCCCGTGGGACCCTCCACCTCCCGGACCCGGACTGCTCCCCGGCGTCGTTCGGCCCCGTCGGCGCGAACGAGGCGCGTCCCCGCTCCAGGTAGGTCAGCGCCGCGGCCGCGTTCTCCTCGGCCACCTGCAGCATGACGCCGCGGTCGAAGACGGCGCGCATCGCGTCGAGCAGCGATGCGCGTAGCGGCGCGCTGGTCACGGCGTCGCGCTGCGTGGCCAGGAGGGCGGTCGCGCGGTCCAGGTCCGCGAGCGCGCCCGGCCGGTCGTTCAGCGCGAGCCTGGCTTCGGCGCGCTCCACCAGCGCCTGCAGCAGGCGGAGGGTGCTTCCGGCTCCCGCGGAATCGGTGATGATGGAATCGAGCGCGGCGGCCGCCCGCCGCGGGTCGCCGCGGAGCAGGGCGCTGGCGCGCGCCGCCCGCAGGTCCGTCACGAGCCACTCCCGGTCCTCGAACTCGAGCTTCCCGACGAGGCCCTCCCCGGCCGCGATGTCCGCCAGCGCCCCCCGCGAATCGCCCGCGGCCACCCGGAGCCGGGCGCGCCACAGGAGCGCCTCGGCCAGGTACAGGGGGCCGGTCCGCCGCGCGACGGCGACGCCCTCGTCCTGCAGCCGCAGCGCGGCGCGAAGGAGCCCGTCGCCCGCCGCTTCCTCGGCCGCGACGGAGAGAAGGGTGTGCAGGTACTCCGAGTCGCGGTACGGCCGCAGGGCGAGGAGGGCCTGCAGCATCGATGCGTACGCCTGGGGCGCCGCCCCCAGGGCGAACTCCGCGTCCATCACGAAGTACCGGGCTCCTCCCGCCCGCTCGCCCTCGTGCGACCGCCCCGCCAGGCGGGCCGCCACGTCGAACGCGTCCAGCGCCGGCTGGTAGTGGCCGCTGCGGTAGAGCGCCGCACCGAGGGAGGACTGGATGTGGGACGCCAGCGTCGGGTCCCGGACCGTGTCCGTCCGCGCCGCGAGCCGCCGCAGCACCCGCGCGGGCTCCTCGTGCGATCCCAGGTTGACTCGCACCGCCTCGCGGTAGTACCTGGTCCACAGCTCCAGCGCGGGCGAGGGGGGGCGCATCGCCAGGACCCTCGCGAAGGCGCTGTCCGCCCCATGGAAGTTCGTCGCGTCGAACGCCGAGCGGCCCGCCGCGTACGCCTGGTGCGCCCGCGCGAGCGTCCGCAGCGCGGAGGAATCGTTCGCGGCGGCCCGGATCGCCCGCACGGCGTCCGCCGTGGAGGCGTCTCCTCCGCGCTTCTCGCGCGCCCGGCCGATGGCGTCCGCGCGGCGGAGCCGGTCCGCCGCGAGCGCGGAGTCTCCACGGAGGAGCGCGGCGCCCCACTCGGCCAGCAGGGTGTCCATCGCCAGGAGGCGCGCCGCCTGTGGGTCGCGGTTCACGAAGGCCGCGATGTCGGCTTCGCTCGCGCCCGCCGGAAGCGGCCTCCGCGGAGTGGGCGCCCACCGCAGCGCGCGCGTCCGGCCCCTTGCTTCCGCGGCCCAGCCGGATGTCGAGTCGACCATGAGGTACCGCCTCCACGCTTCCGCCGCTTCCCCGTCCATTCCGAGCCGGTCCAGCGCCAGCGCCAGGTTGAAGAGCGCAGTCTCGTTCTGCGGCTCGAGCTCGAGCGCCTGCTCGGCGAACTCGACCGCCTCCAGCAGGTCGCGGGCATTCCCGGTCCATCCCGCCCGCGTCATGTACGCGGCGCTCAGGTCCGCCAGCACCGGCGCCGGCCGGCCTGCCAGTCGCGCGGCGGTCTGGAGGTATGAGATGGCCTTCTGAAGTCGAATTCCCACGCCTCTCGACCAGAGCAGTTCGTGGAGAGCGACCGCGTGGAGCGCCTGCGGGTCGGCGCGGCCCCGAGCGGCCTCGACCGTGCCCTTCGAGGGTGAGGCGGGGCGCGCCGAGGTCGCGCCGGGACAGACGGGGGGCGTGGTGGCGTCCGCCGGCCACGTGCACTGGCGGTGCTCGGAGCGGATGGAAATGCGCGCGACCAGCATCGGCGCCGCTCCCGGCCGCCCCAGTTCCCGAAGCAGCTGTTCCGCGTCGGTGGAACGGCCGGGGGAGTGGTCGCTGCACGCCTGGCAGAGGAGCAGGATCAGCGCGAGGCGGTATCGCGTCCGGCGGAGGAGGTCGGCATCAGGGAATGGTGCGACGCGGCCGGCGTGCGGTGGAACTGCCGCCCTCCTGGTGCGAATCTGCATTGGGACGGCAGGCTGGAGGCGATAGGCGGGAGGACTTCATGCATACCTCGTATAATCCACGAGCCTTCGCGCCGCGTCCGGCACACCTGCAGCGATTCCCCACGGGAGATCGCACCAGGTCCGCCACCGCAGGAGCATATCCGTGCGGTCGGTGGCGCAAAGGCTCACTTCCGACAAGGTGCGGCGCCCGGGGCGCAAACACAAGTGACTTGCAGGCGTCCTTTCCGTTCTCGCGCCTCCGGACGAATTCGGAAAAAGGGTAGCAGCGCACGACCTGGAGTGGTCATGTGCTACGCGCTATATCTTCCTGTCACCGGCCCAGATCGTGGACCGCCGAACAGCGCATCCCCCTCCTGTGTCGCTTCCGCAAACCCACCTGATCTTCCCAACACTTGCCCTGCGAAATTTCGGAAATACGAAGACTCGGCCAGTGAACGACCGATGGGATCCGCGTCTCCGCCTGCGCACGCGCGTGCGAGCGTTGTAGGGGGCGGGGATGGGCAGCGGCTCACCCGCAGGTAACCGCCTGGAAAGAACGATCGGCGCCGGAGGTCGCCTCCGGCGCCGGTTCACACATCTTGCCGACATCGTTCGGAAGATCGCTGATCGACTGATCATTCGACAGGCGAAATTGCTCTCGAGCTCTGCGTGGGACACTCCGGATCCCGGTCCGTGGGAGTCCGGTGAATCGGAGAATTGCCGTTACCCGGCCCGCCCCACGCGGCATCCGCACGCCGGCGCGCCCGGTCGCCGGCGCTCGTTCCAGAGCCACGCCGCCCCCAGCAGCAGCGCCCCCGGCCAGACGGCCGGCGAAAGGCCCGCGAGCTGTCCCGCGACGACTCCCGCTCCTCCGGCCGTTCCCAGCAGGAGCGGCCCGGGCCCGCCGCCCCGGCGGCGGAGCGCGAGCATCCCCACCAGCAGGGTCAGAATCACGATCTGGAGGAGCCCGAACGCGAGCTCGTGCACGCCGTGGCCCAGCCCCAGGGCGCCGAACACGACCATCAGGCAGGCGGGACACTTGGGGAGCAGGGCCACGAAAAAAGCCGGGAGGCCCGCGAGGTGCGGCGTCCAGCTGCGGAGTGAGCCCGCGGGAGGTCCGCCGGCCGGAGGGGGGAGAGAGAGGTCGCTCACGTTCGTCCTCGCGGAGAGGTCCGGCCTGCACGGGGCGGTGTTTTCCTCTGGAGATTAGACGGACGCCCGGGTGCGGATTCCGCCGGAGGCGGGGCGCGGCGAGATGGAGAAAAAAACGGAAGCCGGCGCCGGAGATGGTCTCCGGCGCCGGCTCCGCGGTCGCCCGGCCGACGCGGGGCGGGCCTCAGCCGCCCGCGGCCGCCTTCCTGGGCAGCTCCTGGTAGATCTGCTGCGGCTTCTGGCCGTGGGGCGGGGCGCGGTACTCGTTGGAGTGCTTCACCATCAGGTTGGTGGAGCGGAAGACGCCGCCGCGGTCGTACGTCCCCTCCACCACCACCCCCATCCCGTCGCGGAACATCTGCGGGGGCGCGCCCTTCGAGTGCACCTCCACCTCGCGGGTGCCGTCGGTCAGCCGGAAGCGCAGGTCCAGCGCGGCCGCGTCCCAGCGCACGCTCCCGGGCTTCACCTCGCCGCCCAGGCGCACCGCCTCGCCGTAGCCGCTCGTCCCGCGCGCCAGCAGCTCGCTGGGGGTGAGGAAGTAGACCAGGTTGTCCCCGATCCCGCCCCAGGCCAGGTAGCCGAACGCGCCGACCACCACGACGCTCGCGGCGACGAGCCCCAGGCGCCGCTTCGGGTGCGCGCTCACCGGAGCACCTCCGCGGCCGCCAGCTCCGCGCGCGCGCGCCGCGTGCGGGCGCGCAGGTAGAGGGCATAGCCGCCCAGCGTGAGCCAGGTCAGCCCGTACGCCGCCCCGATGAAGTACCACTCAGACATGCGCTCCCCTTTCGGTCAGGGCGATCTCCTCCCGCCTGGCCTCGGCCGCCCGCTCCATGCGCGCCGCCTGGTACCGCCGGTTCACGAAGTAGATCAAGATCATCAAAACCGCGATGGCGTTCAAGCGCAGCCCCCACGCGTACGCCGTGTCGACGGTGGCGGGGCTCGACTGCGGCTGGTGGAGCGTCCGCCACCAGCGCACCGACATGTACACGATCGGCACGTTCAGGAACGCCAGGATCCCCACCGCCGCGCTCCAGCGCGCCCGCCGCTCGGCGTCGTCGGTGAAGGCGCGCAGGGCCAGGTAGCCGGCGTAGAGGAGGAGCGTGATGGCCGTGGAGGTGAGCCGCGGGTCCCACGTCCACCACACGCCCCAGGTGGGCCGCCCCCAGAGGGAGCCCAGGCAGAGCGTGAGCGCCGTGAACACCACGCCCACCTCCGCCGCCGAGGCCGCGAACAGGTCGTAGCTCTCGCGCCGCTTCCACAGGTACAGGATGCTCGCCACGAACACCATCAGGAAGGCGATCAGGAAGTTCCACGCCACGGGCACGTGCACGTACATGATCTTCTGCAGGTGCCCCATGTCGCGGTCGGGCGCGTGCGTGAAGCCGAACGCCTGCGCCCCCACGAACGCCAGCAGCGCCAGCCACCCCAGCATGGAGATCCAGCGGGGGGAGGCCACCGCCCGCGGCGGCGGCGCCGCACCGGCGTGGGGATCGGAACCGCGTGGCTGCTCCACGACCGTGCTCATCGACGGCCTCCGGGTGGAAGGCGAAGCCGGCGCGCGCCGGCCCGAGGGCTCCGGGCTGTCTGCGTATCTGCCATCATAATGCGAAACAATCGTCCGAAACAGTGTGTTGTTGCGCGGGCCCCGCCAGACCGGTCCCGCAACGGCACCCCACCCCGAATCTCCGCGCGACGTGAGGAGGTCCGCCCTTCCGGAGGCTCGGCCGCGGGGTGTATCTTGTCCGCCGAGGCCGCCGCCGGGTCGGCCGCCCGCTCCTCCTCCCACGGCCCACGACGATGCGTCCCGCCCGCCTGGTCCCGCTCCTCCTGCTGGCCGCCGCGTCCTCCGCCTGCGGGGGAGGGGAGCCCGCCGAGCGCGTCCCCCTGGGCGAAGCCGCTTCCGGCGCCGGGTCCGCCCCGAGGCTGCCGCCCGCCGTGCAGGCGCAGCTCGACAGCGGCAACGCGGCGTACCGCGCGGGCGACTACCGGGCGGCGCTCGGCCACTACCGCGAGGCCGCCCGCCGCGGCCCCGACCAGGCGGCCCCCTGGTTCGGCGTGGCGATGGCGGCCGAGAAGACCGGCGACCGGGCGCTCGGCGACTCGGCCCGGGCGCGCCTGCGCGAGCTGTCGCCCGGCATGGGCGGCGACGTCCACCACCCCGGCGGCACCGTCCCTCCCGAGTCCGCGAGCGCCGTCCCCGCTCCGGAGAGCGAGTGAACCGCAGGGGACAGGGAACAGGTTACAGGGATAGCCAGCACCCCCTTCCGTCCCCGCGCCGCCTCGTAAAGTCCACCCTCTCCCGAAGTTGGGAGAGGGTTGCCGCTCCAAGGCGGCGGGTGAGGCCCCTCGCGCCGATGCGATTCGACACGGCGCGATCCCGCCGCCGATCCCGCCCAGCCTCAATCCTCGATCACGTACTCGAAGGCCAGGGTCGACGCCACCAGGAAGATCAGGTCGAACGCCGCCAGCAGCCGCGCCCACGACCCCGCGTCGCCCATGGCGTTGCGCGAGAGCAGCGCGTCGGTGGCCTCCACCGCGCCCACCAGCAGCGGCACCAGCATCGGGAAGAGGAGCAGCGGGAGCAGCACCTCGCGCGCGCGCACCCGGCTGGCCAGCGCCGCGTAGAAGGTGCCCAGCGTCACGAAGCCGAGCGTCCCCAGCAGCAGGATCCCAACGATGCCGAGGAAGCTCTCGCCGAGCGGCAGGTGGAAGAGCGCCGCGGAGAGCGGGAGCACCACCGCCTCCACCAGCAGCACCAGCGCCAGGTTCGCCGCCAGCTTGCCCAGGAAGATCGACCTGCGGTCCCCCGGCGAGAGGAGCAGCACCTCCAGGCCGCCGCCCTCCAGCTCCAGCTGGTACGAGCGCTGGAACACCAGCACCCCGCTGTAGAGCACCGTCAGCCACACGATCCCCGCCCCCGCCGCCCGCAGCGCCGCCGCGTCGGGCCCCAGCGCGAAGCCGAAGAGGAGCAGCATCAGCCCCGCGAAGAAGAGCACCGCGTTCAGGTTGGCGCGCGTCCTCCGCTCCGCCGTCAGGTCCTTCCACGCCACCGCCGCCGCACGCCGCAGCTCGCTCGGCCGCCGCGCGCCCTCCGGCCTCCCGACAGAGGAAAGGGGAGGGAACGCCGCGGCGGTCTGGCGGGACGCCGGCGCCGGCTCGTGCGGCACGTCCAGCAGCACCCCGTCCTCCAGCCGCAGCACCCGCTCGACCACCGGGACGGCGCGCGGCAGGTCGTGCGTGGCGATCAGCACCGCGCCGCCCGCCTCCTTCACCCGCGCCACCAGCGCGTTCACCCGCTCGATCCCGTCGGCATCGAAGCTGGCGTACGGCTCGTCCAGCAGCAGGAGGCGCGGGGGGTGGAGGAGGAGGCGCGCCAGCCCCACGCGGCGCCGCATGCCGGACGAGAACTCGCGTACCCGCACGTCGGCCCGGCCCGCGAGCCCGACCTCCTCCAGCACGTGGGCGATCCGGGCCTCGTCGGCGGGCGCGCCGCGCATCCGGCAGGCGAAGCGCAGGTTCTCGGCGGCGGTCAGGTCCTCGTAGAGCGCGGCGGACGAGCCCAGCAGGCCCACCTCCTCGCGGACGGCGGCCGCCTCGCGCCGCAGGTCGCGCCCCAGCACGCGCCCCCCGCCGCGCGTGGGGGAGAGCAGCGTGGCGGCGATGCGCAGCAGCGTGGTCTTCCCCGCGCCGTTGCTCCCCAGCAGCGCCACCGCCTCGCCCGGGGCCACCGCGAGCGAGCAGCCGCGCAGCACCCAGCTCTTCCCGAAGCGCTGGGCGACGCGCTCCAGCTGCAGCGCGGGCGTCGCGGCGGGACCGGCCGCGGGCGGCGCGGCGGCGGGCGCGGCCTCGGCCATCAGGGAGGGGGAAGGCATGCCCTGGCCGGCGTCACGCGGACAGCACGGGGTCGTCGGCCTCCGCGTCCTCGGCGGCCGCCTCCGCGGCGGCGGCGTCTCCCGCCGGGGCGGGGGAGGGCGCGCGGGTCCAGCGGCGGACGGCGAGCGCGATCACCGCGGCGCCGGCGAGCACGGCCAGCAGGGGGAGGAGGTAGATCAGCAGGTTGAACCCCGCGGCCTTCGGCTTCAGCAGGATCCACTCGCCGTAGCGGGCGACGAAGTACGCCTTCACCTCCTCGGGCGTCTTCCCCGCCGCCAGCTGCCGGCGGATCACGTCCTTCATCTGGTGCGAGAGCTCCGTGGGGGAGTCCTCGATCGAGAGCCCCTGGCACACGGGGCAGCGCAGCTCCGCGGCGAGCCGGCGGGTCTGTTCCTCGACTTCCGGCGGGTACGCCTGAGTCGCGGCCGCGGCCCGCGCGGCGTCCGGCGCGGGCGCCGTCTGCTCCGGCGGCGCCGCGTGCGGGGCGTCGGGGTCCACCGCCTGCGCGCCGGCCGAGGGAGCGGACGCGGCCGGCTCCTGCGCGCCGGCGGCCGTCGTCCCGAGTACGACGAAAACCACGAGGGGGAAGAGCGGGAGGCGGATCCTCACGACGCGCCGTCCTGCCCGGGGGCGCGCAGCTTTTCGATCCACTGCACCAGCACGGCCTCGGTCACCGGGCCCACGTGCTTGTAGGCGACGCGGCCGTCGGGGGCGATGAAGAACGTCTCCGGCACGCCGTAGAGGCCGTAGTCGATGGCCGTGCGCGCGCCGGCGTCCCGCAGGCCGGGGTACACCTGCCCGCCCATCTCCTCGATCCAGCGCTCGCCGTTCTCGGGCGAGTCGTTGTAGAGCACGCCGTAGAACTGCACCCCCCTCCCCCGGTAGCGCTCGGCCACCGCGGAGAGGGTGCGGTGCTCGTCGCGGCAGGCCAGGCACCAGCTCGCCCAGAAGTTCAGCACCACCACCTGCCCCCGGTGCTGGTCCAGGCTCACCGTGCGCCCCAGCGGCTGGCCGGTGGGGTCGGTGAAGACCGGGAGCGCGAACCGCGGCGCCGCCCGCCCGGGGAGCGGCGAGTCCAGCTCCCGCGGGTCGCGGGTGAGCCCGAAGGCCAGCAGCCCGATCAGCGGCACCAGCGCCGCCAGCACGATCGCCACGCGCTTCCAGTTCATCGGTCAGTCTCCGGCGCCCACGGCCTCGCGCTCCGGGAGCGCCTCCCGCGCCGGCCCGGGCGGCGCGGGGACGCGGCGCGGCGCGGGCCTCCTGCGCTCCGGCCAGAGCGCGATCAGCGCGCCCAGCGCCACGATCGCCCCGCCGATCCAGATCGCCGCCACCAGCGGCTCGACCACCGCCGAGATCGTGGCCGAGGAGCCGTCGCGCTCGAACGCCATCAGGTTCAGGTACAGGTCCGTCAGCCGGCTGCGCACCGCCGGCGTGGGGACGGGCTCGGCGCGGGTGCGGTAGAAGTTGGTGCGCGGGTCCAGCACGCCCAGCTCGCGCCCCTCCCGCGACACCTTCACGTCGGCGCCGACGACGAAGCGCTGCGGCTCGTCCGCCGCCCACAGCCGCACCAGCTGCAGCTCGTAGCCGCCGGCGCGCATCGTCTCGCCCATCCGGAGCGTCCGCTCGTACTCCGCGCGGTAGGTGGACGAGGCGGCCACGCCCACCGCCAGCGTCACCACCCCCAGGTGCGCCACGTACCCCCCGTAGCGGTGCCGGTTGGCCGCCACCAGGCGACCCAGCGCGGCCAGCGGGTTCTCGCCGTTCGCGCGCACCCGGCTGGCCGTTCCCCGCGCGAACTCCTGCGCGTTGCTCGTCAGGCAGAACGCGCCGAAGCCGAACGCCAGCACCGCGTAGGCGTTCGGGACGCGGAAGACGAGGGAAAGGACGACCACGAGCGCGAACGCCGCCGTGGGCCAGAGCAGCTTCTCGCGCAGCACCTCGCGGCGCGCCGCCCGCCAGGGGAGCGCGGGGCCCACGCCGGCCAGGAAGAGGAGCGCCACGCAGAGCGGCAGCGTCATCCGGTTGAAGAAGGGGCCGCCCACGCTGAGCTTCACCCCCCGCACCGCCTCGGCCACCAGCGGGAAGAGCGTCCCCAGCAGCACCGTGAAGGTGAAGGCCGTCAGCAGCAGGTTGTTGAAGAGGAACACCGTCTCCCGCGACGCCGCGCTGTCCAGGTGCCCCTCGCTTTTCAGCGCGTCGCTCCGCCCGGCGACCAGCGCCAGGGAGAGGACGAGCGTGAGCGCGATGAAGCCCAGGAAGTAGTAGCCGATCGGCCCGTTGGCGAAGGCGTGCACCGAGGAGAGCACGCCGCTCCGGGTGAGGAACGTCCCCAGGATCGTCAGCAGGAAGGTGGAGACGATCAGCGACACGTTCCACAGCTTCAGCATCCCCCGCCGCTCCTGCACCAGCACCGAGTGCAGGAACGCCGTCGCCGTGAGCCAGGGCATGAAGGAGGCGTTCTCGACCGGGTCCCACGCC
This sequence comes from Longimicrobium sp., assembly GCA_036389795.1. Classification (NCBI taxonomy): domain Bacteria; kingdom Pseudomonadati; phylum Gemmatimonadota; class Longimicrobiia; order Longimicrobiales; family Longimicrobiaceae; genus Longimicrobium; species Longimicrobium sp. Next base: position 7,932 of record DASVWD010000264.1, on the reverse strand, counting down.
CAGTAGCCGCCCCACCCCAGCACCTCGTAGCTCCACCACATCCCGGCCACGATCGCCAGCGACAGGAAGAGCCACGCCGTGAGCGTCCAGCGGCGGGTGACGCGGATCCACGCCAGGTCGTCGCGCCGCGCCAGGAGCGAGCCCACCGCGAAGGCGAAGGGCACGCTCATCCCCACGTAGCCCAGGTACAGGAGCGGCGGGTGCACCCCCATCAGCACGTGGTTCTGCAGCAGCGGGTTGGGCCCGGGGCCGTCGGGCGGCGCCGGGCTCACCAGGGTGAACGGCGAGGCCGGGCCCGCCAGGAGGAGGAAGAAGAAGCACCCGATCGCCAGCAGCGTCCCCAGCGCGTAGCGCTTGAGCTCGCCCAGCGAGTCGGACGCGCGGAAGGCGACCACGGCGGTGTACAGCGCCAGCACCCATCCCCAGAAGAGGATCGAGCCCTCCAGCGCCCCCCACAGGGAGATCACCGTGTAGAAGAGCGGGGTGGAGCGGCTCCCCACCTGGGCCACGTACCCCACGCTGAAGTCGTGCGTCACCAGCGCCACGACCATCGCCAGGGCGGCCACGGTGAGGCAGGCGAAGACCAGGCCGGCGAAGGTCTTCACCTCGGCCAGCGCGGCGCGCGGGCCGGCGGGGCCGCGCCGGAAGGCGGACAGCACGCCCCCGAGCGCCAGCGCCAGGGCGGCGGCGACGGCGAGGTCGCCGAGCAGACGGATCAAACGGCCTCCGTGGGAAAGCCTGCCGGGGCCCGCGCGCGCACGCGAGGGCCGGCTGGGAACGGGCTCGAAGCGGTCCTGAAGAATGCGTCGGCGCGGCAGGCCACGCAACCCCTTTGCGCCGCATCGATTAACGACAATCGGTGCGAAGCGGCCGGGCGCCCCGGAAAACCGGCCGCGGACGTGGGCGTGTCCCTCCGCTGCGCTCCGGGCCGGGCTGCGCGCGCCGTAGGGCACGGTACGGCTGTGCCCAACGGCGCCGGGTCCGCGTCGGCCGAAACTGCCCGGCCGCCACGGTCCCGGCCCTGTCGGGCGCGCATCCCTCACGCGGAACGGCAGGGGACAGGGTACAGCCGGCGAACCGCCTTGCCTTCCCGCGCCGATGCTGGTCCTGCCCGTTACGAGCGCAGCGAGGAGGTCCCTCCCCCACGCTGTTTGTGGGGGAGGGACAGGCGCCTCAGGCGCCAGGGAGAGGGCCCCCCGCCGGTTGCGCCGGCGGTGTCCCATCGCCTAGCCTGTTGTTTGCCGGCGCGTCCCCTTTCGTCGGGAACGCGCCGCCGCGCGCCGGGTTCAACTCCCGCCCCGCACCCCGTCACCCTCTGAAGAGCTGCGCTTGAGCTCGGAAGTCCCTCTCATCGCCGACCCCGCCGTCACCACCGACGCGCCTGTCGAATCCCGACCCGCCGCGGCCGCCCGGACCCGCGCCCCGGCCGCGGTCCTGGTCGTCTTCGCCACCGCCGTCTTCACCAGCGCCTTCCTGCTCTTCCTGGTGCAGCCGATGTTCGGGAAGATGGTGCTCCCGCTGCTGGGCGGCTCGCCGGCGGTGTGGAACACCTGCATGCTCTTCTTCCAGGCGGCGCTGCTGGGCGGCTACCTCTACGCCCACCTCTCCAGCGAGCGGCTGGGGGTGCGCGGGCAGGCGGCGCTCCATCTCGCCCTCCTCCTCGCCGCCGCGCTGGCGCTGCCGATCGGGGTGGCGGGCGCGGCGCCGGAGGGCGGCCGCGCGCCGATCCCGTGGCTCCTGCTGCTGATGACGACCACGGTGGGGCTGCCCTTCTTCGTGCTCTCCGGCACCGGGCCGATGCTGCAGCGCTGGTTCGCCGCGTCCGGCCACCCCGGCGCCGCGAACCCGTACTGGCTCTACGCCGGCAGCAACCTGGGGAGCATGCTGGGGCTGCTCGGCTACCCGTTCCTCCTGGAGCCGCGCCTGCGCCTGGCGGAGCAGAGCGGCGTGTGGACCCTCGGCTACGCGCTGCTCGCGCTCCTGGTCGCCGGGTGCGCGGCGGCCGTCTGGCGCGCCCAGGCGCCGCCGGCCCGGCCCGCCGCCGACGATCCGACCGCGGCCGACGCACTCCCGCACTCCCGCACTCCCGCACTCGCGCACTCCGCCGTAGGCGGATGGCAGCGCGCCGTCTGGGTGATGCTGGCCTTCGTCCCCTCCTCCCTGCTGCTGGGGGTGACGTCGTACATCTCCACCGACCTGTCGGCGATGGCGCTGCTGTGGGTGGTGCCGCTCGCGCTGTACCTGCTCAGCTTCACGCTGGTGTTCGCGCCGCGGCAGGTGATCCCGCACCGGTGGATGGTGGCGGTGCAGCCGTCGATCCTCACGCTCACGGCCATCCTCCTGCTCTTCCGCTACGTCAGCGAGCCGATGCTCTTCATCCCCCTGCACCTGCTGGGGCTCTTCGTCACCGCCATGGTCTGCCACGGCGAGCTGGCGCGGCGGCGGCCCGCGGTGCGGCACCTCACCGAGTTCTACCTGTGGATCTCGGTGGGCGGCGTGCTGGGCGGGATCTTCAACGTGCTGGTGGCGCCGGTCGTCTTCCCGCGCGTGTGGGAGTACCCGCTGGTGTTGGCGCTGGCGTGCCTGGCGCGGCCCTGGCCGGAGGAGAAGAGGCCCGTCGGCTGGCACGCGGGGACGGCGCTGGCCGCGTTCGTGTTCGCGGGCGTCCTGATCGCCGCCGTGCAGCCCGACGCGGAGCAGATGTCGGTGGTGGGGATCGTGGTGATCGGCCTGGTGATCAACCTGGTGGCCGTGGTGCTGCAGCGGGCGCCGCTCTACCTGGCGCTCTGCATCGGGGGGATGCTGCTGGTGCGGATCTGGACGTCGGTGCAGGACGACGGGACGCTCCTGGCCGCGCGCTCGTTCTTCGGCAGCTACCGCGTGTACGAGATCGGCGTCCGCGACCGCTACCACGTGCTGACGCACGGCTCCACGCTGCACGGCGCGCAGAGCCTGGACCCCGCGCGCCGCCGCGACCCCATCACCTACTACCTGCGCCACGGGCCGGTGGGGCGGATCTTCAACGGCACGCCGATCGTCACCGGCACGCGCCGCATCGCCATCGTCGGGCTCGGCACGGGGACCACGGCCGCGTACGCCGCCGAGGGCGAGGAGTGGACGTACTACGAGATCGACCCCGGCATCGAGAAGATCGCCCGCAACCCCGCGTACTTCACCTACCTCGCCGATGCCCGGGCGCCGATCCGCGTGGTGCTGGGCGACGCTCGGCTGTCGCTGGCGCGGGAGACGGAGCCCCGGTACCACCTCCTCTGGCTGGACGCGTTCAGCTCCGACGCCATTCCCACGCACCTGCTCACGCGCGAGGCGCTGGACGTGTACCTGCGGCGGCTGGCCCCCGGCGGCGTGATCGTCTTCCACCTGAGCAACCGCTACTACGACCTGGAGCCGGTGGTGGGGGCGCTGGTGAAGGAGCGCGGCCTGGCCGCGCGCGTGGGCAGCGGCCCCGACCGCCGCAGCGGCCGCTACGAGCAGTACGCCACCTTCCTGGTGGCCGCGCGCACCGAGGCGGACCTGGGCGTGCTGGCCCGCGACCCGCGCTGGAAGCCCCCCGCCACGCGAGCGGACGTGCGCCCCTGGACGGACGACTACTCCAGCCTGCTGAGCGTGTTCAACTGGTGATATCCTCTGGGCTGAAATTGGACCACCTCGTGAAACCCCGACACATATCTTGGTCTCTCGTTCTGCTCATCAGTACCTCTGTCGCCCTTGTACTTGGCGGCTGCCAGCCAGGTACAGACCAGACATACACTTTGTATCGCAACAGCGCGATGGACGACGGCGCACGCATTCATGTGGCCACCTTCGATGCGAATGAGACCGAGGCATACAACCGCGAAAACTGCGAGCACGCGCGGGAGCTCCTTCAACAACAGCCGGGGATCCTCACACGCTTCTGGTGCGAAAAGGGTCCCTATCGTAGGTGATTATTGCCTGTCTGCGTTATCCCGAGATGATGAAATGAGGTGGGTCGACAAGAGGTGGGAGTGGCTCCACCTCATGATGGCATCGATCCGCTGCTCGACATTGTTCCGGCCGATGCTAGCCCGAAGCCGGTGAGGAGGGCGGGTCAGGGTGCGGCCAGCGCGCGCACCGCCGATGCGATGACGACGAGGAAGACCGCATACCCGATCATCCACCACGGCACCGCGCCCGCGACGGCGAACAGCCGGCCCTCGGGAGTGCGCGCGTTGCGCAGGCGCCGCCTCAGCTCCGCGGCCCCCTCGCGAATACGCAGGCCCGCCACCTGGAGAACGCACGCGACTCCAAGGTACCCGAGCGCGAGCGCGAGCAGCCAGACGATGTCTTCCCACGCCAGGAGCTTGTCCTCGAGAGAGTAGCGTTCCAGCCGCTCGTAGGGGAACCAGCTCCAGACCAGCCACGCGGTGGCGGCGGCGGCCAGCGCGCCGGTGGCGAGGAAAACGGGGACCGGCCGGGAGATGAAAGTGGCGGGAGGCATTCCACGGCGGGTTTCCATGTCATCCCTCCCGTGGCTGACGGTGTGGAGAACAGGATCGGCTGCGGGTGAAGACAGCAGGGATCAGGCCGCTCCGGCACCCGCTGGCCGAGGCCCTTGACAGTCTAGGGCCAGCGCCGCACTATGTCCTAGACCATCTATGGCTTCCCGGGAGGCGCGGTGACCAGGACGAACACCAAGCTGCTGCAGGGGACGCTCGACATGCTGGTGCTCAAGGCGCTCTCCCTGGGGCCGCTGCACGGCTACGGCGTCGGGCAGCGCATCATGCAGATGTCCGACGAGGTGCTCAGGGTCGAGGAAGGCTCGCTCTACCCGGCCCTCTACCGCATCGAGCAGCAGGGCTGGATCGAGTCGGAGTGGGGCACGTCGGAGAACAACCAGCGGGCGCGCTTCTACCGGCTGACCCCGGCCGGCCGCAGGCAGCTCCAGGTCGAGGCGGCGAACTGGGAGCGGCTCGCCGGGGCGGTCATCAAGGTGATGCGAACCGCGCAGGAGGCCGGATGACGGCCTGGGCGAGGGTGGTCCGCGCGCGCCTGTACGGCCTGCTCCGCAAGGGCCGGATCGAGCGCGAGATGGACGAGGAGATGCGCTTCCACATCCGGATGCGCGCGGAGGAGAACGTCCGGCGCGGCATGGCGCCGGAGGAGGCGCGCCGCGCGGCGGAGCGGAGCTTCGGCAACCTGGCCCGCATCAAGGACGCCGCCCGCGACGTGCGCGGAGGCGGGCTGCCGGAGACGCTGCTGCAGGACCTGCGCTACGGCGCCCGCACCCTGCGCAGGGCCCCGGCCTTCGCCCTCACCGTGGTGCTCACCTCGGCCCTCGCGATCGGCGCGAACACGGCGATCTTCAGCGTGGTCGACGCCGTGCTGCTCCGGCCGCTGCCGTTCGAGGACCCCGGGCGGCTGGCGAGGCTGTGGGGCGGGCTCGCGGACGGGACCGCCGAGCGGATCCCGGTCTCGTACCCCAACTTCGCCGACTACCGCAGCCAGGCCCGCACCCTCCGGAACGTCGCCGCCTACTCCCCGACCAGCGCGGTGCTGAGAGCGCCGGGGGGCGAGCCGGAGAGCGTATGGGGCGCGCGCGCGTCGGCGGACCTGTTCCCGCTGCTGGGCGTGCGCCCGGAGCTGGGGCGCGCCTACTCGCCGGAAGAAGACCGGCCGGACGGCCCCCCGGTGGTGGTCCTGGGCCACGAGCTGTGGCGGCGCCGCTTCGCCTCCGACCCGGGCGTCGTCGGGCGGCAGGTCACGCTGGACGACCGGAGCGTCACGGTGGTGGGGGTGATGCCGCCGGGGTTCCGCTTCCCCGTGGAAGGGGAGAGGTCCGAGTACTGGGTGCCGGTGGCGAGCGACCCGGGCTCCGCCGAGCGCCTGCCGAACCGCCGCGGCAAGTACCTGCTGGTGATCGCGCGCCTCGGGCCGGGCGTCGGGCTCGAGCGGGCCCGGGCGGAGATCGAGACCATCGGCCGCCGGCTCGAAGCGCAGTACCCGGACGCGAACACGGGGTGGCGCTTCCGCCTCGTCCCGCTGCGGGAAGACGTGGTGGGCGGCGCGCGGCCGGCGCTGCTCGTCCTGCTCGGCGCGGTCGGCCTGGTGCTCCTGATCTCCTGTGCCAACGTGGCCAACCTGCTGCTCGCCCGGGCCGCCGCGCGCGCCGACGAGATCGCCGTCCGCCGCGCGCTCGGCGCGAGCCGCGCGCGCATCGTGCGGCAGCTGCTCACCGAGAGCCTGCTGCTCTCGCTCGCGGGCGGGGCCCTGGGGCTGCTGCTCGCCGGCTGGCTGGTGCGCGCCATCGCCCGGGCGGGCCCCGCCGACGTCCCGCGCCTGGCCGACGCCGGGCTGAACGCTCCCGTGCTCGGCTTCGCGCTGGCGCTGTCCGTCGTCACGGGAATCGTCTTCGGGCTCGCCCCGGCGCTGCAGGGGTCGCGGGGGAGCCCGGGCGGCTCGCTGAAGGAAGGTGGCAGGGGCGCCACGGACGGGGTGCGCCGCACCCGCCTGCGCGGGGTGCTGGTGGCCTCGGAGGCCGCGCTGTCGCTGATGCTCCTGGCCGGCGCGGGGCTGCTGGCCAAGAGCTTCGCGCGCCTGCTCCAGACCGAGCCGGGGTACGAGACCGGGCGGGTCCTCACCAGCCGCGTCTCGCTGTCGGAGGCCCGCCACCCGGAGCCCGCCCGGCAGGCGGCGGTCTTCCGGCAGGTGCTGCGGCGGGTCGAGGCGGTGCCGGGCGTGGAGGCGGTGGGCGCGGCGAGGTTCCTGCCGCTCGGCGGCAGGGACAGCTACGACGTCTTCCGCGTCGTGGGGCGGGCGCCCTTCGCTCCCGGCGCGGAGCCCGTCGTCCGCTACCAGGTCGCGAGCCCCGGCTACTTCCGCGCCATGGGCATTCCCCTGCTCCGGGGGAGGCCGTTCACCGACGGGGACGCGGAAGGCTCGCCGCCGGTCCTGGTCGTGAACCAGGCGTTCGCGCGCCGCCACCTGCCGGGCGAGGACCCGCTGGGCAGGCGCGTCGCCATCGGAGACCAGCCGCCGCGCGAGATCGTCGGCGTGGTGGGGGACGTGCGGCACCGGGGGCTGGACGAGGAAGCGCAGCCCGAGTTCTACGTGCCGTACCTCCAGGCTCCCCGGCCCGAGCTCCACCTGGTGGTGCGCGCCGCCGCGGCGGATCCGGCCAGGCTGGCGCCCGCCGTGCGCCGCGCGGTCCGGGAGGTCGCTCCGGACGCGCTCGTGCACGAGACCAGGACGATGGACGCGCTGCTGGGCCGCTCGGTGGCCCGGCGCCGCTTCCACACGCTGCTGCTGGGGAGCTTCGCGCTCACGGCGCTGGTGCTGGCCACCCTGGGCATCTACGGCGTGACGGCGTACACGGTCACGCAGCGCACGCACGAGATCGGCATCCGCGTGGCGCTCGGCGCGCGCAGGGGCGACGTGCTGCGGCTGGTGGTGGGGCGGGGGATGGCGCCCGCCCTCGCCGGGATCGCCCTGGGACTGGCGGGGGCGCTGGCCGCGACCCGGGTCATGGCGGGCCTGCTCTACGGCGTGGGCCCCGGCGATCCGCCGGTGTTCGCGGGCGTCTCGCTGCTGCTGGCCGCGACGGCGCTGGCGGCCTGCTACCTTCCGGCCAGGCGGGCGACGGGGGTGGACCCGGCCGTCGCGCTCAGGCAGGGCTGATGTCGAGTCCGGCAAAGGGCTTTTCTCATCGCAGAACCAGCAAAGTCATTCATCTTCCGAACCGACCGTGCATTCCACTGGAGACGAAAGGGTCGTCCCGGGGGAGCGTCCGCCAAACATCGGTGCTGGAACAGGTTGGGCGCAGCGGCTCCCTGAATAGAAACTACCTGGCTCGTGCGCTGTGACGGGCTTCGGTGCTCGCCGCGGGTAGCCCCCCTCCCCGGCCCTCCCCCCGCTGCGCGGTGGGAGGGAGAACTACAACCCCGTTTCATCCTCCGT
>DASVWD010000263.1 GCA_036389795.1 Longimicrobium sp. | reverse complement strand
AGACTTTTGAGAAACGTCACTTTGGCGCACTCGGAGGTCCTACTGGGTGGTCTACAGAGCCTCCGCAGAGGGAATCAGCCACGGATTTGGGATTGATTTCGCGTGCTGAAACACCAAAGGAGCGGTTCCTCAATAGTCTCTCAGGATGACAGCGTTGGGTTCGGGTCCGGAAACACTCTCCAGAAGTATTCGACGGGAGCTGCCCACCCCCGCGCTACCGTCCCGGCACGACGAGCTCGCGGCACGGCCGGATCTCCACGGTGCCGTGCCGCCCGCCCGGGAAGCGCGACGCGATCTCGGCCGCCTCGTCGATGTCGCGCGCCTCCAGGAGGTAGAAGCCGGCGACGAGCTCCTTCGCTTCGGTGAACGGCCCGTCCGTGACCGCCGTCCGCTGGCCCCTGCGGAGGCGGACCGCCTCGCGGGAGGGCTGCAGCGCCTCCGCCTCGATGAAGTGCCCGCTGCGGCGCAGCTCGTCGTTCAAGTCCAGGTGCCCGGCGTTGAGCGCGTCCATCTCGTGCGCGGGCAGCGCGTCCATCTCGGCCTCGTCGAGATAGATCAGGCAGAGGTATCTCATCGGGTTCGCAGGCCTGGCGGGAGAAGGTGAGCGAAGGTGCGCGGGGAGCGCCGGTCCGGACCGGCGCCCCTCAGGTACGGCGCGGCACTGGCGGCGTCAAGAGCCGCGCGGCCGCGGCAGCAGGGCGTCGCGGAGGCGGCCGTCGCGCAGCAGGAGCCCCGCCCAGGCCAGCGCGCCCACGTAGGTGGGGAAGAGCACGTGGCTGAAGAGCGGGTCGCCCACGCGCACGTGCAGCACCACGGCGCCGCCCAGGAAGCCCGTGAGCAGGACCGCGCCGAGCGCCGAGGTGGCGGGGACCAGGTACAGCACGATGCACGCGAGCTGGAGGACGCCGATGCCCACGGCGAGCTCGAACGGCATCCCCAGGTCCGCGAACGCCTCCGCCACGGGGGCGGCCTGGGCCAGCTTGATGGCGGCGTCGAACGCCAGGAAGAGCACGGCCAGGGCGCTCAGCCCCTGCCCCACCCGGCGCCCTGCCCCCGCGGCCGCCGCCCGGGCGGGCGGCGCGAGGGGGATCTCCACCGCGGACCCGCTTCCGGCGCTGATCGTCGTGGCGCGCATGACCCTGTCTCCTGTCGAGGTTGGCGAACGTCCCGGCCGCACGGCCGCGGCGGGTCTTTCACCCATGCGACGAACGGGGACGGCGGGAATCGACACGGCGCCAGGGTGCGCACGAAGGCCGGGGAGGTCTCCCTCCCCGGCCCTGGCGTTCGTTCCCGGCGATCCGGCGGCGTGGTGGAGCGCGGGCGGGAGCCCGGCTCAGGAAATCACGTCGATCGAGCGGCCCACCACCACCCAGCGCCCGCCGCGCCGCTCGGCCAGCACGAGCCCGCCGTACCCGCACGTCCCGGGACAGGCGTGGGAGTGATAGAGCAGCGCCTGGGTGCTGTCGGCGTCGAAGCCGATCGCCGAGAAGACGGCCGCACCGCCGCTGCTCCCGAGCCTCCACCTGAGCCACCAGCCGGGGAAGGCGCCGAACTCGGTCCCGGACATCCATGCGACCGGCCGCTCCCCGGACAGCGCCGCGGGGAGCGGCCGCGCCGTCCGCACGTGGCGGAGGAAGTCCCGCTCCATGGCAGGGCGGAGACCGGAGAGGTGCTTCCGGTGGACGTCCAGCAGACCCGCCCCCTCCGGACCTTCGGCGCGGAACACCGGGCGGGTCTCGCGCACCACCACCAGCCGGCCGCCGGGCGCGTAGACGGCGTCCAGCACCGCCGCGTAGACCTCGGCTTCGGCGCCGGGCGGGGCGGCGGCGGGGCCGGAGCACGCGCCCGCCGCCAGGGACGCGGCGGCGAAGGCGGCAAGCCGGCGGCGGAGACGGCGGTGCATCGGCGTCCTCCCTCTACCTACCGCATGAAGTTCACGAAGGCGGTGATGATGAGCGCGTTGGTGAAGTCGATGAAGAACGCGCCCACCATCGGCACCACCAGGAAGGCGCGCGGCGCGGGGCCGTACTTCTCCACCAGCGCCTCCATGTTGGCCATGGCGTTGGCCGTGGTCCCCAGCATGAAGCCGCAGAACCCCGAGCTCATCACCGCCGAGTCGTAGTCGCGCCCCATCAGGCGGTGGATCAGGAAGAGGCAGACGGCGGCGATGAGCGCCACCTGCGCGGCGAGGACGACCAGCAGCGGCAGCGCCAGGTTCGCCAGCTCCCACAGCTTCAGCGTCATCAGCGCCATGGTGATGAACAGCGAGAGCGCCACCCCGCCCACGTCGTCGATGGTGCGCTGCGACAGGCCGATCCAGCGCGTGGCCTCGTCGAAGTTGCGGATGCCGGCGGCCACCAGCATGGCGCCGATGTACGCCGGCAGCGTGATCCCCAGCTCGGTGAAGCCGCGGCTCACCCACGAGCCCACCCACATGGCGAAGAGGATCGCCACCACGTTCTTCAGCAGGACGTAGCTCTCCTTGTCCTCGCCCTCGGGGACCACGGTGGGCTCCTCGGGCATGCGCGCCTCGACGATCTCCTCGGCCGTGGGCATGTCCACGAACGCGCGGCGGGCCCGCGCGGTGCCCAGCCGGTGCTTCTCGATGATCCAGGTGCCGATCGGGCCGCCGATCAGCCCGCCCGAGACGATCCCCACCATGGCCGCGGCCACCGCCACCGACGCCGCCGCCGGCACCCCCGCCTCTTCGAAGAGCGGCGCGAAGGCGAGCCCCGTGGCCGGCCCGCCGGTGAGCGTCACCGACCCGGCCAGCACCCCGAAGAGCGGGTGCATCCCCAGCGGCAGCGCCACCAGCGCGCCCACCACGTTCTGCGCCACCGCGAACACCGTGGCGATGGCGAAGAAGGCCAGCACCTGCGGGCCGCCGCTGCGGAGCAGCGACAGGCTGGCCCCGAAGCCGATGGTGGTGAAGAAGGCGATCATCAGCGGGCTCTGCAGCGTGGTGTCGAAGCTCACCAGCTCCGCGCCCCGCGCGCGGGCCGCCGTGATGACCACGGCCGCCAGCAGCCCGCCGATCACCGGCGCCGGCACGTTCACGCGCGCCAGCGGCGGGATCATGCGGCGGATGCCGTAGCCCAGGAAGAGGACGATCCCCGCGAAGGCCAGGGTGTGGATCAGGTCCAGTTTCAGCACGTGTCTCTCCGGTGTCCGGGGGATCGTCGGGGAAGAACGCGTGAAGGGAAGGCTTTCCGACGCGGCGGATCGCCGGCGTCGTCGGCGGGCCGTGTCGAACCTACGGCTCCCGCCGCCGCAGCGCGAGCCGGCGCAGGCCCGGAACGCTGGACCTCTCCGGCACGATGTGTTTCGTGGGGGCGAGCATGCGAGTCCGGGCACGGGCGGCATCGGCGCGAGAGCCGCCTGCCGCACACGGGCCTACCGACATCCGCCGGTCGAGGCATGCCTTAGGCAGGCCTCGCCCCTACGGATCACCCGATCGCGATCGATCAGACGTCGACGGGGGCGATGCAGGCCGCAGCGCCAGCCGGTGCGTGTGGTGCTCCGACCCGGCCGCCGGCGCGAAGCCGAGCGCCTGGTAGAAGCGCGCCGCGGCTTCCGTGTCCGTCCGCAGCGTGAGCGTGTCGAAGTGGGGGCGCGCGGCCTCGACCAGCGCGGCCACCAGCAGGCGGCCCGCGCCGCGGCGGCGGTGGGACGGGAGAACGTAGAGGTGGCGCAGGCGGCCGACGCGCGGCTCCGCCTCGTACGGGTCGAGCGTCAGGCCGCCGACGGCGACGAGGTCCGCGCCCCGCTCCACGCCGAGCAGCACCTCGCCCGCGCGGTCGAAGCGCGTGCTCCCCGCCTCGAACTCCCGCCGCAGGCGCGCCAGGAAGCGAAACCCCTCACGCTCGCTCTCGCGGATGAGGGGCTCGATCTCCGGCCAGGGCGGCGGCAGCAGCGCGCGGACGACGGGGATCATCCGGCGAGGCCGGGCTCGGCGGGCGCGCGGCCGGGCGCCGGCCAGCGGCCCGCGAGCGCGTGCAGGCCCCAGGCGAGGGCGGCGGCGAGGAAGGTGAAGAGGAAGCCCACGTGGTTGGGCCAGTACAGCCACCAGAAGAAGGCCCACACGGCGTTCAGGAGGGACTCGGCGCCGAACCCGAAGAACCACTGCAGCGAGAGCTGCTCCAGGAAGTCCCACAGGCCGCGCGCGGCCAGCCAGTCGCCCCTGAGCGAGCCGACCTCCAGCCAGAGCCAGGTGGCGAGCGCGACGCTTCCGTAGGGGCCACCGCCGAACTTCTCGAGCAGTCCGGCCGTGCGTGCGCGGATGTCCGTGCGCGCCTCGCCGGCGCGGAGCCAGCGCAGGAGCGCCCGGCCGCCGGAGACGAGCATCACGGCCGCCAGCAGCCCGGGCATGAGCGGGGAGCCGAACACGCCCGCCCCGAGCGCGGTCCCGAGCACCGCCCCGGACCCGCAGATCAGCGCGAATGCGCCCCACCCCGAGCGTCCCATCCGGGCGAGCGCGCGCAGGCCGGCCGGAGGGGTCTCCGGCTCCGTGAGAGCGGCTTCGGCCGGCGAGGAGATAGCGGTCATGAGACTTCGGTTCGGGACGGGATCGAAGCGGAAGGGACCAGCGCCAGGCAGGCGCTGGTTACGGCGGCGGGTCCCGATGGTTTCATCTGCCCCCGTCAATCTGGTCCGGCCACACGAGTTGCACCAGTAGCGGGGCACGACGCCTGCGTGCGCCGGAGGCTGTCCCGGGCGAAGCCGCGACTCTTGCGGTGAGCCCACCCCGGTCGTTACCTATGAGTGGTCCCCGGATCGCCAATTGTCCTGAAAGTACCGTAAACAGGGAGCGCATGCTGGAAAAAGAGCGGAACCTCGACGAGATGCCCGACCTGCAGCGGTGGATCGACCGCTTCCGCACGCCGCCCCCCGAGTACTCCCGGTGGAGCCGGCTCGCGGCCGTTCCGGACCAGCCGGGAAGCGCGGGCGAGCCCGGCCGGTCCGGTACGTCTCCACCCGACCATACGGGGTGAGGGATCCCCCTGAAACGATCCGCTTGACCGCGGAAGTCCTCGCGCGTATGTTAGAGACCGAACGGTCTCAAGGGGAGCGCATGCGTAGCGGCGAGCTTACGCGCGAGAACATCATCCGGCAGGCGGCGAGCCTCTTCAACCGGCAGGGGTTCGCCGGCTCGTCGATGTCGGACATCATGGAGGCCACCGGGCTGCAGAAGGGCGGCATCTACCGCCACTTCGAGAGCAAGGAGGCGCTCGCGCTGGAGGCGTTCGACTACGCGGTCGACTGCATGGCGAAGCGCTTCGCGGCGGCGCTGGAGGGGAAGCGGGACGCCGTCGAGCGGCTGAACGCCATCGTGGACGTCTTCGCCGAGCTCCCCGAGAACCCGCCCGTCCCCGGCGGGTGCCCGGTGATGAACGCGGGGATCGAGAACGACGACGGCAACCCCGTGCTACGCGAGCGGGCCCGGCGCGCGATGGACGGCCTGCGCGACCTGATCCGCCGCACCGCGGAGGGCGGCGTCGCGCGCGGGCAGCTGCGCGCCGACGTCGACTGCGACCTGCTGGCGACGGTGATGATCTCCACCCTGGAGGGCGCGGTGGCGCTCTCCAAGCTGTACGGCGACCCGCAACACGCGCGGCGCGCCGCCGAGCACCTGCGGCGGTACCTGGACGCGAGCGTCCGCGCCTGACGGCGCGCGGACGCTCTTTTTTTGCCCTGCATGCGACCGATCGGTCGCAAACCAGCGGAGGGGCGCATGGAAGCGAAGAGCTACGACGTGATCGTGATCGGCGGGGGGCCGGCGGGCTACACGGCGGCGATCCGCCTGGGGCAGCTCGGCAAGCGCGTGCTGTGCGTGGAGAAGGAGTCGTACGGCGGCGTGTGCCTGAACTGGGGGTGCATCCCCTCCAAGGCGCTGATCACCGCGGCCGCCCTGGTGGAGAAGATCCGCCACGCGGAGACGATGGGGATCCGCGCCGGCGAGCCGACCATCGACTTCGCGGCGACGCAGGTCTGGAAGGACGGGATCGTGGAGAAGCTCACCACCAACGTCGCCTCCCTGATCAGGAGCAACGGCGGCGAGCTGGCGCGGGGGACGGCGCGCCTGGTCGACGCGAAGACGGTGGAGGTGAGGAACGACGAGGGAGAGACGGTGCGCTGCGCGGCGCGCGACGCGGTGGTGGTGGCCACCGGCGCGCGCGTGGCGACGGTGCCGGGGTTCGAACCCGAAGGCGGCCGCGTCCTCACCGCGCGCGAGGCGATCAGTCTCCAGAGCGTGCCGGAGTCGCTCCTCGTCGTCGGCGGCGGGGTGATCGGGCTGGAGCTGGGGATGATGTACCAGCGGCTCGGCACGCGGCTCACCGTCGTGGAGCTGACGGACGGGCTGCTGCCGGGGACGGACGCGGACCTGGTGCGCGTGGTCGAGCGGCGGCTGAAGGCGCGCGGCGGCGAGGTGCTCACCGGGGCGAAGGCGCTCGGGTGGGAGGAGCGGGGCGGCAGGGCGGCCGTCACCGTGGAGCGCGGGGGCGAGACGCGGGTGATCGAGGCGGAGAAGGTGCTGGTCTCCGTCGGCTTCAAGCCTTCCACGGGCGGGCTGGGGCTGGAGGAGGCCGGCGTCAGGCTTGACGCGCGCGGGCACGTGGCGGTGGACGACCGGATGCGGACCTCGGTCCCCGGCGTCTACGCCATCGGCGACGTGGCGGGGGCGCCGTACCTGGCGCACAAGGCCTTCCGCGAGGCGGAGCTGGCGGCGGAGGTGATCGCCGGGCGCAACGTGCGGCGCGACTGGCTGGCGGTGCCGGCGGCGATCTTCACCGACCCGGAGATCGCCGTGGTCGGCCTGTCGGAGGAGGAGGCGCGGCGGCAGGGGCGCGCGGTGACGGTGGGGCGCTTCCCGTTCTCGGCCTCGGGGCGCGCGCTGTCGCTGGCCGAGACGGACGGGTTCATCAAGATCGTCGCCGACGAGGAGCGGGTGCTGGGGGTGGGGATCGTGGGGCCCGAGGCGAGCGAGCTGATCGCGGAGGCCGCCTTCGGGCTGGAGATGATGGCGGCGCCGGAAGACTTCGCGCTCACCATCCACACGCACCCCACGCTCTCCGAGGGCGTGGCCGAGGCGTTCAAGCACGCGCTCGGCGAGGCGGTGCACATCATGAACCGGCGGGGGGCGGCGCGGGCGGCGGGCGCGAGGCCGGTGGCGGTGGCGGCGTAGCGTCGAGGCGCGTAGCGGCTGGCATCGGCGCGGCGGCGGGGGCCCTCACCCGCCGCCTTAGAGCGGCAACCCTCTCCCAACTTCGGGAGAGGGTGGACTTTACGAGCGCGGGGGAAGGGACCTCGTGCCGGCTATCCTCTGTTCCCTGTTCCCTGTTCCCTGTTCCCTGTACCCTGCGGTTCAGCCGGTGGAGCCCAGGCGCTCCTCCAGCTTCGAGCGGTAGCCGCGCGAGAGCTTGAGCTCGGTGCCGTCCTTCATCAGGATCAGGTAGTCGCCCGCGAACCAGGGGCGCAGCTCCTTCACCCGGTCCAGGTTCACGATCGTCGAGCGGTGCACGCGGGCGAACTTCCCCGGGTCCAGCCGCTCCTCCAGCGCGCCGATCTTCCAGCGCACCAGGTACGACTCCTTCCCGGCGTGCAGGCGCACGTAGTTCCCCTCGGCCTCCACCCAGTCGATCTCGTCGGCCGGCAGCAGGAGCGCCCGGTCGCGCGTCTTCACCATCACGCGCTCCAGCCACGCGGGGCCGGTGAGCAGCCGCTCCAGCCCCTTCTGCTCCTCGCGCAGCTGCTCCAGCAGCGCCTGCACCTGCTCGCCGCGCAGCTCCTCGCCGCGCTCCTCGACCGCCGCGCGGGCGCGCTGGAACGCCTGGCGGAAGCGGTCGCGGCCGAACGGCTTCACCAGGTAGTCCAGCGCGTGCACGTCGAAGGCGCGCAGCGCGTAGTGCTCGTGCGCGGTGCAGAAGACGACGATCGGGAGCCTGGCCACGCCGCCCAGCGCCTCCAGCACGCCGAAGCCGTCGAGCCCCGGCATGTCGACGTCCAGGAAGACGACGTCGGGGTCTTCGCGGGCGATGGCCTCCAGCGCCTGGCCGCCGTCCTCGGCCTCGCCCACCAGCTGCACGCCGGGCTCGGCGGTGAGGAAGGCGCGCACCGAGGCGCGCGCGTACGGGTCGTCGTCGGCCACCAGCACGCGCACCGCCGGGCCCGCCCCGCTCACGCGGCCCTCCCGGCGCGGGCGGCCGCCACGGGGAGGGTGAACTCGAAGACGGCGCCGCCCTCCCCGCCGTTCGCGGCGCGGAGCGTCCCGCCGTGCGCCTCCACCAGCCAGCGCGCGATGGCGAGCCCCAGCCCCAGCCCGTCGCGCCCGGCCCTGCGCCCCCGCCAGAACGGTTCGAACACCCGCTCCAGCTCCTCGTCGGCGAGCCCGGGGCCGGTGTCGGCCACCGAGAACGCCACCTGCGCCCCCAGCTGCCTCGCGCGGACCACCACCTCGCCGCCGCGGGGGGTGAACTTGACGGCGTTGCCCACCAGGTTCGAGAGCACCTGCAGGACGCGCTCGCGGTCGGCGTGCACGTCGGGCAGGCCCTCGGGGGCGTCGAAGTCGAGCCGCTGCCCCCGCTCGGCGGCCAGGGGGCGGAGCATCTGCACGGCCTCGAGCACCAGCGCGCGCGCCGGGCAGGGGGCGGGCTCGATGGAGAGGCGCCCCGACTGCAGCTGCGCGGCGTCCATCAGGTCGCGGATCATGCGCGTCATCTGCCCGGCGGCCCCGCGCAGCGTCCCCGCCCACTCGCGGCGGACCTCGGGGGGCGCGTCGGCCTCCTCCAGCAGCATGTCGGCGTGGGCCACCACGGCGCCCAGGGGGTTGCGCAGGTCGTGCGAGACCACGCGCAGCACCTGCTCGCGCGCCTCCAGCGCCTCCTGCGCCTCGGCGTAGAGGCGGGCGTTGTCGACGGCGAGCGCCACGCCGCGGGCCAGCTCCTCGGCCAGCCGCACGTCGTCGGGGCCGTAGCGCCGCCCGCCGGCGCGCGTGGTGGCGAAGCGCAGCACGCCCAGGGTGCGCCCCCGGGCCACCAGGGGGACGGCGATGCCGGAGAGGAGGTCGAGCGCGCGCAGGATGCGCACGTGGTCGGCGTGGGCGCTCATCTCCTCCAGGGCGGCCTCGCCGATCTCGGGGACGAACCAGGTCTGGCCGGCGCGGATCACCCGGGCGGAGACGGTGGGCCCGTGGGGGCACTGCGGCCAGCGCCCCAGCTCGCGCGCGAGCTCGTCCTTCCCGGGGTCGACGTGGGCGCTGGCCAGGCGGTGGATGGCGCCGTCGTCGCCCACCAGGTCCACGAAGCAGAAGTCGGCCAGCGCGGGCACCGCCATGCGCACCACGCTGGCCAGGGTGGCCTGGTACTCGAGCGAGGAGGCGAGCACGGCGCCGGCCTCGGCCAGGAAGCGCTGCGCCTCTTCCTCGCGCTTCTGGCGGGTGAGGTCGGAGCAGACGCCCACGCACCCGTTCACCCGCCCCGCGGCGTCGCGGGTGGGCGCGACGTTCAGGAGGATCGGGAAGACCTCGCCGCTCCTGCGCCGGGCCAGGAACTCGCCCGCCCAGCGCCCGCCCCCGGCGATGCGCGCCAGGATGCCGGCGGCGGCGTCCCTCACCTCCGGCGCGGGGCAGGTGTCGACGATGTGGCGGCCGAGCGCCTCGGCGGCCGTCCAGCCGAACATCTCGGCGGCGGCCTCGTTCCAGTAGGTGATGTTCCCCGCCAGGTCGTTGGCGATGACGGACTCGCGGACGCCGGCCAGGAGCTGGGCCTGGAAGCGCAGGCGGTCCTCGGCGGCGCGGCGCTCGGTGACGTCTTCCACCACGCCCTCGTAGCAGACGACGTCGCCGGCCTCGTCGCGCAGCGCGCGCGCGGTCTCGCGCACCCACACGGCGCCGCCGTCGTAGCGGCGGTGGAGGAACTCGAAGTCGCGCACCACGCCGTCGCGCTCCATCATCTCCTGCCAGCGGCCGCGCTCGGCGGGGTCGGCCCAGATGTCGTCCAGGCGGGTGCGGAGGAGCTCCTCGCGCGAGGGCCACCCCGTCAGGCGCACCAGCGCAGGGTTGGCGTCCAGGTAGCGCCCGTCGGGCGTGGTGCGGTACACGCCCACGGGGATGCGCTCGAAGAGACCGCGGTACAGCTCGTCGCCGGCGTCCGGCGCGCGGAGGTCCGGGGTGCCGTGGTCCATGCTCTTCCGGCGGGTGGGGGGAGGGAGCCGGTATTTCCCCCGCGCGCGGGGTGCGGGCGCGGGAGCCCACGTGCTACCCGAGAACGCGCGAGAGGTTGCGGCCGTGTACGCAAAAGTGTCGCGTCAGGATTCGATGCCTGGGGCGGGGGGAAGGTTGGTAAAGTGCGTGAGTGCGAAAGTGCGAAAGTGCGAAAGTGCGAAAGTGCGAAAGTACGAGGCCTCGCGCAGAGACGCAGAAGCTCCTGGCTCTTCTCTGCGTCTCTGCGTCTCCGCGTGAGCCCTGATGGTTTCTCGATTCGACGTCGGGCACTGGGCGGAACGGGGCCCCAGCGTCGCTACCGCTCCCCCCGGGATGACATCCGCTGGCCCACCCTTAAACGGATCTGGGATCTCATACCGGATTCCAAGAATCAGTGTGCAATCCGGTCCTCTCGCGAACCATGTCATTCCGAGCGGCGCCGCAGCACCGATCCGGACTTCGCGCCTCAGCTGGGCGGCGCCCGAGGAATCTACTCACCCCGCCCGGACGCTGGCTCCGTGCATCGGTCCGGCCTCCTGCCGGCCGCGGGTAGATTCCTCGGGCGCCCGGCCGACTTCGGTGGCGAACGCGAGATCAGCGCATCGGGCTCCACTCGGAATGATACCACGTTTCCGAGCATTGTTCTGGTTCGCGAGAAACAGATTGGCATCACACAGAGGACACGGAGGACACGGAGAGAACTGCAATCTCTTCCGCTGTTCCTCTGTGTTCTCTGTGCCCTCTGTGTGAGACCTTTTCAGGGCTGATACCCGAACGATTCCCTGCGAAATGGTATGACAGCTTCCCAATGCACAGCGAATCTCGAAGACGGTATCATATCACGGAGGACACGGCGGACACGGAGAGCTTCGCTCGTGTACGCCGTTCCTCCGTGTCCTCTGCGCCCTCCATGAGAGTCCCGCAGTTCATTCACCAGGTCCGGACGACCCTGCTTCAGACCCCGTAGAACTTCAGGAACCAGGGGCGCACGCCCGCGAGGTTGCGCTCCGTCATGGTGTTCGCCCAGGCGGGCGTGTACCGCTGCTTCTCGTCGCCGTCGTTGTCGGTGAACGTCTTCAGCCCGCCCTCGCAGTCGGCGCTGCCGCTCCCCTTGGGCGCCTTGCACTTCTTCTTCGCGTTTTCGGGGCTGGGCATGGCGTACGGCGAGAACCAGCGGATGGCGCCCTGCGTGGTGTCGGCCGACATGTCCAGCTGCAGGATGCGGTCGGCGATCTCGCGGGTCTTGTCCGTGGCCTCCTGCCGGGTGGAGGCGGGGAAGGCGGCCAGCGCGCCGGCGACGGTGCCGGTGCCGGCGGCGATCATCTGGTTGCGGACGGCCCAGGCGATCGCCTCCTGCTCGGTGTCGTTGCCGATGCCGATCTCGGAGTAGATGATCTTGGCCAGCAGGTCTACGTTCTCCTTGGTGTAGTGGTGGTGCTTCGGGCCCGGCCCCTTGTAGGCGCGCGTCTTCACGTGGATGGTGGGCGAGATCATCTTCGCGCTGTCGGACGTGCTCGCGGTCAGGTCCTTCCCTCCCGCGATGCCGTACTTCACCGCGTCGATCTCGTGCGTGTAGTCGCCGTCGATCACGTAGCTGCCGACGTCGGTGAAGGGCTTCTTCCCGTCGAACTCCCGCTCCATGCGCCCCCCGGAGGAGGTCATCATCTGGGTGGGGCTGACGGTGAAGTCCTTGGGGCGGAAGCGTCCCCCGGCGTCCTTGAACCACGACTTGCCCCCGCCGCTCTTGTGGAGCTTGCAGGCGAAGGTGACGATGACCTTCACCTTGTCGCCCGGCTTCTCGATGAGGCCGGAGGCGGGCTCTACCCGGTGCTCGGTAACCAGATCGGCCGGTTTGACGGAGGAGCCGCACGCCGCGGAGGGCGCGTCGGGAAGCGGCGGGTTCTGGGGCGGCTTCGGCGGCCCGGCATCGGGCTTCGCGGCGTCGGGAGGCGCGCCCCCCTTCTCCGACGCCTGGACCGGGGGCGTGGTGGGGGTCTCTTCCTTCTTCTCGTCGCCGCCCGGGCAGCGCTGCAGCGAGAGGCCGAAGCGGCGGGCGAACGACGGCATCGCCCCGAACCCCAGCGCGCCGGCCGCCGCGGCGTCGGCCTCGGCCTCCAGCTCGCGCGAGACGCCGGCCGCGGGGCCGAGGCCGCCGCCGGACTGCTGGACGGTGTGGGCCAGCTCGTGCGCGAGCAGCAGGTCGCCCGTGAGGGTCCCCGGGCGGTACTCCCCCGCCCCGAACGCCACGTCGCGGCCGACGGTGAAGGCGCGGGCGCCCAGGTCCCGGGCGGCGCGCGCGGCGCGGGCGTCGGCGTGCACGCGCACCCCGGCGAAGCTCGCGCCGAAGCCGCTCTCCATCCGCGCCCGCACCCCGCCCTCCAGCGGGCGCCCGGGGCCCAGACGCGCCCGCACCGCGCCGGGGTCGGCCGGACCCGGGCCCGAGGTCCCGGCGCCCGCCTTCGGCTGCACGGCGGGGGCGGGAGAGGCGGGGGGCATCCCGTCGGCGGGGACACCCTCGGGGAGCTCGGGGACGGCGCCGGTGAGCGCCCAGCGCGCGGCCGCCCAGCGCCCCTCGGAGACCACCGCCTCCAGGAGCGCGTCGGCGTCGCCGCCCGCGGCGCCGGTGTAGCGCTGGATCGCCCGCTCGACGTGCGCGGCGGAGCGGGCCCGGTAGTAGGCGAGCCACGCCTCCAGGTAGGGGCAGTCCCGCGTGGAGCGGCCCGCGGCGGCCAGCTCCAGGTCGCAGACGAAGGCGAGGCGCCCCTCCAGCCGGTCCAGGAACTCGCCCAGGCGCACCTGCCCCGGCCCGGGCGCGGCGGAGTCGTCCACCAGCACGCCGTACGGGGACGCCCCCGCCGCGGCGTCGCCGGGGAGCGGCATCCGCTGCACGGCCCCGGGCGCGCCCTCCTCTTCCTCCTCGCAGGTGCACGGGACGGCGCCCCCGCCGCCGCAGGCGCACTTGCGCTGCACGCGGGGCCCGCCCGCCGGGGCGAGCGCGCCCGCGATCCCTCCGCGCGCCACCGCCCCGGCGGCCGCGCCGGCCTCGCGCTCGGCGGCGAGGTCGCCCGGGAGGTGCGTGGCCAGCCGCAGCGCGGCGGCCCCGGGCGCGGCCGCGTCCCGCGCGCCCGGGCGCTCCCCCTCACCCGGACGCGCCGGGTCGCGGGCCGTCAGCGCCGCGCGCACGCCGCCCTCCTCACGCGCCCCTCCCGCCGCGGAGCCGCTCCAGCGCCCGGCGCACGGCGGGGAGCGCCTCGTCCGGGGCGGTGTCCAGCGCGCGCTCCAGGGGCTCCGCGGAGCGCGGGTCCCCGCGCTCCGCCAGGCCGGCCGCGGCGGAGGCCACCACCTGCGGCCGCGGCGAGCCGAGCGCGGCCACCAGGGCGTCGAGCGCGGCGGGGACCGGGTGGCGCGCCAGCGCGTGCGCGGCGGTCACCGTGGTGGGACCGGGTCCGTCCGCCAGCGCCCGGCGCAGCACCTCGACGCCCTCCGGCCGGCCGAAGAGGGGGAGCACCGCCAGGAGCTGCACCGGGGGGTCGGCCGCCCCGGCGCGCTCCACGATCCGCGCGTGCGCCTCCTCGCCGCGCGCCAGGAGCTGCGCCAGCGCCTCGCCGCGGATCTCGTCGTACGAGGGGCCGGCGCGCGGGATCAGCAGGGCGTCGATCCACCCGTCGACCGGGTCGCGAGCTTCGCCGTTCATTTCAGGATCTTCTGTGCGTCGGCGGCCGGGAACACGTCGCCGACGGCCTTCTCGAACCCCTGCAGCGCCACGGGGGCGATGAGAGGGTCCACCCGCAGCCGCTGGAGGTAGCCGCGGACCACCGGGACCACCAGCGTCGGGTCCCACCGGTCGCGGATGACCTTGAGGTGTCCCCTGACCGCGTCGAGCGGGTCGTAGTTCAG
This sequence comes from Longimicrobium sp., assembly GCA_036389795.1. Lineage (NCBI taxonomy): Bacteria > Pseudomonadati > Gemmatimonadota > Longimicrobiia > Longimicrobiales > Longimicrobiaceae > Longimicrobium > Longimicrobium sp. The sequence continues at coordinate 1,260 of DASVWD010000263.1, read as the reverse complement.
GTCCTGCGGGGGGCTGGTGCTGCCGGGGAGCTTGAGCTTCTTCGTCTCGTCCGCGGCGGAGACCTTGGTCCAGTACGGGTACTCGCGGAGCAGGGAGTAGATCTCCGAGGGCCAGTAGTGGTAGCTCTCCTCTCCCTTGGGGAGCGACGGCTCGACCGTCCGGGCGCGGTCGTACAGCTCCTGCTGGAAGTTCGAGCCGCGGGCGTCGTAGGCCGAGTGCCCGAGCAGCTCGTGGGCGATGGTGCTCATGGCGTAGGCCTCGTCGGTCTCCACCAGGACGACGAACTCGAAGCCGATGTAGACCGTCTTCCCCGCCTGGGAGCCCTCCGTGGCGATCGCCCCGAGCGAGATCTCGTCGATCTCCTTCGGCTTCCACTCGAAGGTCGCCTCCGTGACGTTCAGCTCCGGGTGATGGGCCTGCGCGTAGGCCGCCATCTTCTTCTTCGCGGCGTTCGCCCGGTCCGTCCAGGCCTTCCTCTCGGACTTGACCAGGCCTTTCCAGCGCGGAGTGTTGCCGCCCCACCCGGGCGGCGGCGTGGAGCGCGACTTCTCGCGGGCGGCCTGGGTGGCGGCCATCTCGTCGAGGGTCTTCCCCGACTCGGCCAGTGCCGTCTCGCGCTCGACTCCGCCGAGGTACTGCGCGACCCAGTCCCGCTTGCCGTCCGCCTCGGCGATCCAGCCGAGGAGCTCGCGCAGCTCGGCCGGGAACGACGCCGACGCCTTCGCCGGACCGAGGGCGTCGAGGACCGGCTTGAGCTTGCCCGTCCCGTAGGAGTGCTGGAACGCCTTCTTCCGGTCGCCGGGGCTCATCGCGGCGTACGCCTGGAGCGCGGCGGGCGCCCCGGCCGCGGTGGCGGCGGCGGGCTCCTCGAAGATCTTGTCCGGCGCGGGCGGCGGCGGCGCGGGGGCGGGTGCCGCGGGCGAGGGGGACGCCGTGGGGGCAGCCGGCTTCTTGTCGCCGTCGCAGCGCTGGAGCGAGAGCCCGGCGCGGCGCACCGGCCAGGGGCGTGCGTCCACCAGCCCCAGCGCCCCGGCGGCCGCGGCGTCGGCCTCGGCCTCCAGCTCGCGCGACTCGCCCGCGGCGGGGGAGAGGCCGCCGCCGGACTGCTGGACGGTGTGCGCCAGCTCGTGCGCGATCAGCAGGTCGCCCGCGAGGGTGCCGGGGCGGTACTCGCCCGCGCCGAACGCCACGTCGCGCCCCACGGTGAAGGCGCGGGCCCCCAGCTCGCGGGAGAGCCGCGCGGCGCGCTCGTCGGTGTG
>DASVWD010000262.1 GCA_036389795.1 Longimicrobium sp. | reverse complement strand
GGCCCGAATCTCATCCCACGGTGTGTTCTCCCTCTCCCGCGCAGCGGGGGAGGGTCGGGGAGGGGGCATCCCCGGCCGCACCGCACGAATGACTGTCGAAGCAGCGAGCACTTCGCACCTCGCACTTCGCACTTCGCACTTTCAAGACGCTTGCGTCCGCCCCCGCCCGCGACTAACTAGTTGGCGGTCGGTCCCGCCTCGCTCCGCCCAGCCAGGAGACACAGATGAAGGGACGCATCGCCCTCCTCGCGGCGCTGGCGCTCGCCGCCGCCTGCCACGACGCGCCCGCCCCGTTCGATCCCGGCGACCTGAGCGGCGTCCAGGCCTCGGCCGCGCCCGCCGCGGCGCCGGGGAAGTACGTCGTCGTCTTCGAGGACGGCGTGGCCGACGCGCCGGGGCTGGCGCGGCAGCTCGTGCAGCAGCACGGCGGCGAGCTGCGCTTCACCTACCGCCACGCCCTCCGGGGCTTCGCCGTGGCCGGCCTCCCCGCCGCCGCGGCCGAGGCGCTGGCCAGGAACCCCAGCGTGGCCTACGTGGAGCCCGACGCTCCCGCGCGCCTCTTCGACACCCAGACGGGCGCCACCTGGGGGATCGACCGCATCGACCAGCGCGACCTGCCGCTCTCGACCACCTACGTCTTCGGCGCCACCGGCGCGGGGGTGAACGCCTACGTGCTCGACACCGGCGTGCGGCTCTCGCACACGCAGTTCGCCGGGCGGGCCAGCTACGTGCCCAACGGCGCGGGCGGCGACTTCGTGGGCGACGGGCAGGGCAGCGCCGCCGACTGCCACGGCCACGGCACCCACGTGGCGGGCACCATCGGCGGCGCCACCTACGGCGTGGCCAAGGGGGTGAAGATCTGGGCCGCGCGCGTGGTCAACTGCTCGGGGAGCGGCGACGTGTCCATGGCCATCGCCGCGGTGGACTGGGTGACGGCCAACGCCCTCCGCCCGGCCGTGGTCAACATGAGCCTGGGCTACGGCGACGTGCAGGCGCTGCGCACGGCGGTGGAGAACTCCATCGCCGCCGGGGTCAACTACGCGGTGGCGGCGGGGAACGGGCACTGGCTCTTCGGCTACCCGCTCGACGCCTGCGCCGAGTCGCCCGCGGGCGCGCCCAACGCCGTCACCGTGGGGGCCACGGACCAGAGCGACCGCGAGGCCTCGTTCTCCAACTACGGCACCTGCGTCGACATCCTGGCGCCGGGCGTGAACGTCACCTCCTCGTGGTACAGCGGCGACGCCGCCACCAACACCATCAGCGGCACCTCGATGGCCACGCCGCACGTGGCGGGCGCCATCGCGCTCTTCCTGCAGGGGAGCCCCACGGCCACCCCCGCGCAGGTCACCGCGGCGCTCAAGACGAACGGGACGCCGAACACCATCACCCTGCACAGCAGCAGCTCGTCGGGCGGCACGCCCAACCTGTTCCTGTACACGGGCGCCTTCAGCGGCGGGCCGGTGAACGCGCCGCCGGCGGCCGCCTTCACCCACTCGTGCGCCGGGCTCGCCTGCACCTTCACCGACGCCAGCACCGACGCGGACGGCACCATCGCCTCGCGGAGCTGGACCTTCGGCGACGGCGGCACGTCCGCGGCGGCCGACCCGTCGCACGCCTACGCGGCCGGCGGCACCTACACCGTCACCCTCACCGTGACGGACGACGGCGGCGCCACCGGCACCACCTCGCGCCAGGTGACGGTGACCGACCCGAACGCGCCGGCGATCACGCTCACCGCGCAGGCCCTCACCCAGCGCGGGCAGAAGTACGTGGACCTGGCCTGGAGCGGCGCCGCCGGCACGAGCGTGGACGTCTACCGCAATGGCACGCGGATCACCACCACGGCCAACGACGGCGCGCACCGCGACTCGCTGGGCAAGAAGGCGAGCGGCACCTTCACCTACCGGGTGTGCAACGCCGGCACGACCACCTGCTCCAACAACAGCTCGGTCGCGTTCTGAGCCCCGGCCGCCCTCGACAATCCGCCCGGCGTACCACGCGGTGCGCCGGGCGGCGCTTTGCGGGCGGGCGTTTTGCACGGGGGCAGGCATCCCGCACGGTCGTTTCGGACAGGCGAACCGGCTGCCACGAGGGTAAGTAGCACTCTGACAGGCATTTGCGTTTTGCCATCGCCGTGGTCCGGTTCTCGCCTTAGGGAAAGGCGACAGAACGGGGGGCCTGTCCGCCAACTGCCTCCGGCGTACGGCCCCGGCCCGGTAACTCCGTTGGGGAACGGGGGTTACCGGGCCACTGTTTTCCATGAGCCGACCCTCTCCCGCACTTCGCGGGAGAGGGTCGGCTCGTTTTGCACTGCGTAGGGCATTCCGCACGGTCGTTTGAGGACGGGGTCCGTGCCGCCGTTGCCATAAACGGCCTTCTGGCAAGCATTTGCGTTTTGAAGCCGTCCTGGCCTGGATCTCGCCTTAGGGAAGGGCGACAGGACGGGGGGCCTGTACGCCAACTGCCTCCGGTGTACGGCCCCGGCCCGGTAACTCCGTTGGGGAACGGGGGTTACCGGGCCACTGTTTTTCACGAGCCGACCCTCTCTCGCATTCCGCGGGAGAGGGTTGGCTCGTTTTGGGTACAGGTGATGTCCCCTTACAGCCTCTTCACCTTCACCGCGCTCTGGAAGGCCGCCGCGGCGACGATGCGCGTGGCGGGGTTGGTCGCGCCGAGCCAGGCGGAGGCGTCGAGGTCGACCAGCAGGTCCACGTCCTCGTCCGGTCCGCCCAGGTCCACCTGCCGCTCGACGACGATGGAGGAGCCGGGCAGGATCGACACGTTCACGACCCCGGTGACGTCGATGCCGCCGATCACGAGTCCGCTGGTCACGCTGGCGGTGACGCGCGTGAAGGTGACGCGCACGGTGGCATACTGGTCCCCGGGCACCGAGCCGCGCGCGACGAAGACGCTGTCGTGCCCGTCGATGCGCACCGTGGCGCTCGCCGGGCCGCCCGCGTCCTCGGCGGCGCCGGTGGCGGAGACCAGCTCCACCCTCGCGTCGAAGGTGATGGTCCCCTGCGCCCGCCCGGCGATGTGGGTCGTCGCCGGCCCGCCCGGCGCGAGCGCGTAGGCGGCCGCGCGCGACGGGCTCCCGCCCTCGGGGGTGCCGTCGCCGGTGGCGCGGGTCTCGACGTCCTTCTGCCCTCCCACCAGCACCTCCTTGCCGCATCCCGCGGCGCCGGTGAGCAGGAGCAGGGCGAGGAGCGCGTGCTTCGTTCGCATGGCGTTCATGGTCGGGTCATCCCTCGGTCGGTCCGTCGGGAGTCGCCGCGGACGCGCTCGCGCCCAGGGCGGCCAGGTCGCGCTCGGCGCGCTCGATCTCGGGGCGCGTGCCGAGGCGGCGGTAGATGGCGAGCGCTTCCTCCAGCCGCGCGGCGGCGCTCTCCCGGCGCCCCGCGCCGGCGTCGAGCAGCGCGTACTCGTGCTGCGTCGCGGCCAGCTCGATCGGCGGGGTGCCGGGGGCGCGGCAGAGGTCCAGCGCCTGCTCGTAGAAGACGAAGCCCTCCGCGTCGCCGCGCGCGCGCGCCACGGCGCCCAGCCCGCGGTAGGCGTGCGGCAGCAGCGGCGTCAGCCGGTGCACCACGGCCAGGCGCTCCAGCTCGCGCGCGGCCTCTTCGGCCTCGCGCAGCTTCCCCTCCAGCAGCAGGCACTCGGCCAGGTTGCTGAGCACCGCGCCGCGCAGCGACGGCGAGCCCTGCCCCTCCAGCGAGCGCCGGTACGCCGCCTCGGCCGCGGCCAGCTCGCCGCGCTCCACCAGCAGGCGCGCGCGGCCGTTCTCGATGGGGAGCACGCCGGCCGCGTCGCCGAGCGCCTGGACCACGGCCCCGGCGCGGTCGAGCCAGGCGGCGCTCGCGTCAAGGTCGCCCGTGCGGCGCGCGACGACGGAGAGGTTGCTGTAGAGCTGCCAGAGCGCCCGCGCGGGCGCGGCCTCGCCCAGCAGCTCCACGCCACGGGCGTACCACTCGCGCGCCTGCTCCCACAGCCCCTGGTCGCCGTAGACGTTGCCCACGCCCTGGCACGCCACCACGGCGCCCTCGGTGTCGCGCTGGGCGGCGGCCACCTCGTAGCCGGCCAGGTACAGGCGCAGCGCCTCGTCCAGGTGCCCTCGCTCGCGGGCCACGCGCCCCAGCCGCCTGAGCGCCAGCCCCTCGCCGCTGCGGTCGCGGGGGCGGCGGCCCAGCGCGAGCGCCTGGCGGTAGAAGCCCTCCGCCGCGTCCAGCCGCCCCGCCTCTTCCTCCACCTCGCCCGCGGCCACCAGGGCGCGCGCGGCCGCCGCCGGGTCGCCGCCCTCCAGCCCGCGCAGCGCGTGCAGCGAGTGGCGGAGCACCGCTTCCACGCGCTGCCGCACCCGGTCGGCCAGCGCGGCCACCTGCGCCTCCAGCGCCGCGGGGTCGGCCAGGCGGGTGTCGAGGGTGGCGTACGCCGCCGAGGCCGACCACGCGCGCTCGCCGTCGTCGCGCGACGCCCCGATCAGCGCCTCGCGGAGGTGGACCAGGTCGTCCACCTCCGGGAGAGCTTTCAGCGCGTGGTCGATCTTGAGGGGGCGCGGGGTCATGGACGGCAAAGTGCTCGATCGCAGGCTCCGGCGGACGTGTGCCGGGCACGTGCCGTTCCAGTCAGCGTGGGAAGAAGATCCGCGTCAGTGCTGGATTTTCAGTAGATCGGGAAAAGAGCCGGATGCGGCTTTGTCACTTTTTGTGGCAAGGAGGGTGAGAAAGGCGGCAGGACGCGGGGCCGGCCAGGCGGAGGCAACAGAAACCGAATCATGCCGCGCGCATGAGATCCGCGGCACACCCGCGCGCGCGGGTCGCCACGTAACGGGCGAGGCGCCGGAGATACCCGGCGTTCAGGCCCTCTTCGTCGATCAGCCGCTCGGCCACGGCGCCCGCCACGTCGTCGACCCGGGACGCCAGCGCCGCTACCTCGGCCAGAAGCCCCTTGGGCAGGCGGCTGAGCTCCATCTCCCGCAGCCACGCATCCCGATCGATCTGGTCGAGCGCGGTGTGCCCGCCGATCGCCATCGCCAGTCGCAGCTCCCGCTGCCGTCCGCGCTTCACCAGACCGAACGCACTCGCAAGGTCGTACAGCGGTGCCAGTCTTCCACTCCCTCCCGGCTCGATCAGGAGCGAGAAGTTGCGCAGGTGCGCGTCGGTCCCCGCCGTGATCCAGGCGAAGCTCACCCCCCGGACGAACGCGTCGACGTCGCCCGGAGCCGCATAGTCCCGCAGCAGGCGCACGACTTCCCGGATGCCGGCCCCACCCTCGGCCGCGTACTTGAGCGCAGGGTCGAGGCCCAGCGCCTGCGCCATGTCTTCCTGGTGGAGCCTGCGCACTTCCCCGCGTGCATCCGTCCACCGGTCGTACCGCTCCACCACGATCGCGCTCTGTTCGCCGAAGCGCGCCACGCGCGACGGCGCGGCCGACAGTCCCGCCGCCCGGGCGAGCTGGAGGCAGAAGTGCTCGTTCTCGTTGTGCCCCGCCATCCCGGCCAGAGGGGGCTTCAGGATGTGCGTGCTCGCCCGCAGCCCCGACGGCTGCCCCCACCGTGCCCCTTTCTCGTCCCACACCAGGGCAACCTTTCCCAGCGCGCCCGGAAGGCTGAACTGCCCGGTGTGCATCACCCGCCGGTCCGGGGAAGACCGTGCGGCCACCTCGCGTAGCAGCGTCTCCAGGCCGGAGTCGTCCAGCCACTCGACTCCGGACGCGAGGACTCCGGACGCGATCTCATCCGCGCGCTCCGGTGTGGCGAACTGGACCGCGCCCGCGCAGTCCTCCCCCACGTGCGCCAGCATCGCGTACGGATCATCCCGCGACACGCCGAATCCCGCTTCGATCTCCTGCAGCCGCGCCTCGTTGTCCGGAAGCAGGCTGCGCAGCCAGTGCCGCACGGCCAGGCCCTCGTGCTCCGGCGCGGCCAGCGGAAGCGAGAGCGACACCGGATAGGCACGCGGTTCCCCCAGCCAGGCGTCGGTGTAGCGCAGCCGGTAAACGCGCGATCGCGGCACCGGCGTAAGACGGCCTACCACGACCCGGTCGAGGAGAACGGTGAGCTCCGGAGGTGCCGTCATGCGGTCTCGTCCAGGCCGTCGTCGGGACCGCGCGCGTCCAGGCGCATGCCCAGCGCGGTCAGCGTCCGCAACACCAGTGCGATCTCCAGGCGCTCTCCTCCGGCCTCCAGCGCGGCGATCCACTGGCGTGTGCAGCCGACCCGGTCGGCCAAGGCCTGCATGCTGAGTCCCTGCCGCTTCCGCTCCGTGCGCGCCAGAAGCCCAACCTCGCGAGCCGTCCTGAGTCTCATCGGCAAATCCGTGTTACCGATCATTGACAGGTTTCTATCTGTTAACAATCGCTTACATCTGGTGCTCTGTCAATGATCGTTAACAAACAAAGGAAATGCTACCCCACCCTGACAGATCCACCACGTTCTTCCTGGCGTGGTACACTTTCTCACACTCTCGCCAGGGGAGGTCTCGATGACCGGAAGAACAGTCGGAAGCCGAGGCTCGAGTTCGACGCGCTGAAGGTGGAGAGCTTCTCACCCGCCGAGCCGCGGGGCGAGCGCGGGGACCGTGCAGGGCAACGAAGGGCCGAACGGATGTACTTCGACGACACCTGCTACTACCGCTACACCCGCAACGGCTTCGACGACAGCTGCGCCCCCACATGCCAGCACATCGAGACCTGCCTGGAGTTCTGCCGAGCTCACTCCACGGCGGCCGCGCCGACCGGCGGGCGAGCGGGAGACCCCGTTCGCCCGCCGTTCCACCCTTCCTCCTACTCCTCCACGATCCCGTACTCCACGGCTTTGCGCGAGACGGTGTTGCGGTGCATCCCCAGCCGCTCGGCGGCGCGGCCGAAGTGGCCGCCGACCTGCTCCAGCACCACGCGCAGGTGCAGCGCCTCGACCGCGGCCATCGACAGGTCCGGCGAGTAGCCGGGGAGGGTGGCGCCCGCGGCCTGCGGGGCGCCGCGCGCGTCGATCTCCAGGTGCTCGGGGAGAAGGGTGTCGCCGGCGGCCAGCAGCACGGCGCGCTCGAGCACGTTGCGCAGCTCGCGCACGTTCCCCGGCCAGGCGTGCGCCGTCAGCCGCTCCAGCGCTTCCTCGCTCACCGCGCGCAGGGGGCGCCCGTACGCGCGCGCGAAGCGGGCGGCGTAGTGCAGCGCCAGCGGGCGCAGGTCGCCGGGGCGCTCGCGCAGCGGCGGCAGATGCAGGCGGACCACGGCCAGGCGGTAGAAGAGGTCTTCGCGAAAGTCGCCGGCGGCGATCAGCGCGGACAGGTCGCGGTGGGTGGCGGCCACCACGCGCACGTCCAGCGGGATGCGCTCCTCGCCGCCCACGCGCTCGACCTCGCGCTCCTGCAGGGCGCGCAGGATCTTGGCCTGCAGCACCAGGCTCATGTCGCCGATCTCGTCCAGGAAGAGCGTGCCGCCGTGCGCCCGCTCGAAGCGCCCGATCTTCCGCGCGACGGCCCCGGTGAAGGCGCCGCGCTCGTGGCCGAACAGCTCCGACTCCAGCAGGTCTTCGGGGATGGCGGCGCAGTTCACCGCCACGAACGGGGCCGCCGCGCGCGGGCTCACCCGGTGGACGGCGCGCGCCACCAGCTCCTTCCCGGTCCCGCTCTCGCCGGTGACCAGCACGGTGGCGGCGCTCGGCCCCACGCGGCCCACGGTCTTGAACACCTCCAGCAGCTCGGGGCTGGACCCCACCAGCTCGTCGTCGCCGCCGTCGGCCTCGGGGAGGGGGACGGCGCCGCCGGCGGGGCTCGCGGCGCGCAGCAGCGGGAGGAGGTCGTCGCGGCGGACGGGGGCCGTGAGCAGCTCGGCGGCGCCCAGGCGCGGGGCCTCCATGGCCAGGCGCAGCGAGGGGGCGCTGGCCACCAGCACCAGCGCGCCCGCGGCCGGCTGCGCGGCGATGCGGCGGATCAGCTCGGCGTCGTCGCCCACGGCTTCCACCGACAGCAGCGTGGCCCGCCAGCGCCGCTCGGCCAGCGCGCGCAGCCCCTCGCCGAGCGACGCGGCGGCGCGCGGCTCCAGCCCCGCCTCGCGCGCGGCGGCGCGCACCGCGGCGGCCGTCTCGGGGTCGCCCCCGATCAGCAGCACCCCCTCCTTCTTCGCTCCCATCCGCCTCCGGCGTCCATCGTTTGCAAAATGTGACAAGCGCCTCTTCCGTGTTTTCGAAAATGTAGCAACAAGCCGGCCGCCGGAAGTGACACGATTGAGAAAACCCAGCAGCGGCAAGGGTTTCCGGGATGGCACCGCCCCTGCCTTTCCCCGGGCCGTCAGCGGCGGGCGCGCCCCTGCGCCCCGCCAGGTCCCACGAGAGACAGAGACCGGGAGACGGACGATGACGAAGAAGATCAGCGCGGCCCTCTGCGCCGCGGCGCTCGCGGCGGCGCTCGGGGGGTGCGGCGACTCGACGGGGGTGGCGGGCTCGGGCGACGCGCGGATGCAGGTGGCCGCGCAGGGCGACGACGCGCCGGGCGCCTCGGCGTCGCGGGCGCCGGACGGGCCCCGCTACTCGCACTCCTCCGCCAGCGGCACGGTGGACTTCCGCGCCCGGGTGTGGGTGCAGACGAGCGCGGGCGGCTGGGTGGAGCTGACCGAGCAGGCGGCCGAGCAGGCCACGGTGGACGCGTCGGGCCACGCCGGCGCGGTGGTGTTCGCCACCTCGAACGTGGAGGTGGGCGCCTACAGCCGGGTGCGGGTGGTCTTCGAGGACGTGCGCGCCAACGTGAGCGGCGGGATCCAGGTGGGGACCGGGCTGCTGACGGGGTCGGTGCTGGTGAGCCTGGGCGGCGACGGGAGCGTGACGGTGGAGCGCCAGGTGAGCGTGTCGGCGTCGGCGGGCGGCACCACGCGGCTGCTGATCAACCTCAACTCCGACGTGTGGCTGAACCAGGCGAGCGCCACCACGCACACGGTGAGCGAGACGGCCTTCGCGTCGGCGGTGCAGATCACGGCGAGCTGAGGGGTGTCGGGGAGCGTCGGGGATGTCGGGCGACTCAAGTCGCAGCAACAACGGCAGGAAGCCTCGCAGACCGCGCGAGGCTGCGAGGCCGGCATCGCAGTGAAGCTCGACCCCGGCGCGTGAGCGGGGAGAACGCACCGAAAAAGCTCCCTCTCCCGCGCAGCGGGGGAGGGCGGGGGGAGGGGGCATCATCCCCGGTGAGAGAACAGATTTGTCTTGAGCAGGAGATAGAGCGATGAAGACGAAGTTCCTGATGCTGACGGCCGCCGCGGCGCTGGCCGTTCCCGCCCTGGCGGCGGCGCAGACGAAGGTAGAGGCGGGGGCGTCCGCGTCGGTGCAGACGCAGACGCGGGCGCGCGCGGGCGGCGAGGAGGGGGCCCGCGCGGAGAGCCGCGCCGGGGCGGACGCGACGCTCCAGGCCGCGGTGGACGCCGGGCTCCCGCGCGAGCCGGTGGCGCGGGCCATCGCCCGGGCGCGGGCGCAGGGGAAGTCGGAGGCGGCGGTGGCGCGCGCGGCGGCGGAGGCGCACTCCCGGCTCTCCGTCTCCCGCGAAGCGCTGAGCGACGGTGGCGAGCGCTCGCCCTCGCAGGCGGAGATCGCCGCGGGCGCCGAGGCGCTGGCGAAGGGCGCGAGCCGCGCGGACCTGGCGCTGCTGGCCGAGCGCGCCCCCGCCCGCCGCTCGCTCGCCGCGTCACTTGACGCGCT
>DASVWD010000261.1 GCA_036389795.1 Longimicrobium sp. | reverse complement strand
AGACTTTTGAGAAACGTCACTTTGGCGCACTCGGAGGTCCTACTGGGTGGTCTACAGAGCCTCCGCAGAGGGAATCAGCCACGGATTTGGGATTGATTTCGCGTGCTGAAACACCAAAGGAGCGGTTCCTCAATAGTCTCTTAGAGCGGCAACCCTCTCCCGAGTTCGGGAGAGGGTGGACTTTACTCTTCGATGCGAGGGGTTTGGCCTCTGTGCTGGCTGTACCCTTTTCCCTGCGGTCAGGCGGACCCGGCGGCCTCGACGGCTTCCTCGCTGCGGACGATGGGGGTCTCCTCGGCTTCGCGGCGGGACTGGAGGATCACCTCCAGCTCGCGCTCGCGCAGGTTGAGCGTGTAGCCCGCGCCCACGATCCCCACGCGCAGGTACGAGAGCGTGAGCGGCTTGCCGTTCTCGCACTCGTCGGCGTTGTCGAAGCGCACGCCGCGGCCGTCCACGAAGGTCACCGAGCCCTTCCCCACCACCCGGCCCAGGTGCCCGCGCACGATCATCCCCGTGTCTTCGTCGATCCCCAGCCCCATCAGCTCGGCGTTGCGGGCGATCACCATGAACAGGCGCTGCAGCCGCCGCCGCTGGCTGAAGTGGGTGTCGATGACGGCGCGGAAGCCCAGCAGCCCGAAGCCGGGGCCCAGGTGGAGGTCCTGCATCTGCCCGTACTCGTCGGGCTCGCCGCCGGCCAGGATCGTCTCGGTGAGCGCCGCCGCCCCCGCGCTGGTGCCGCAGACCACGCCCCCCTGGGTGTAGGCCTCGGCCAGCGCGCGCCCCACCCGCGAGCCGGCCAGCGTGGTCACCAGGTGCACCTGGTCGCCGCCGCCCAGGAAGATGCCGTCGGCGTCCCGGAGCATCTGCGCCACCTTGCGGTCCTGCGCGCGGTCGCGGCTGTCGACGATGGGGACCTCGACGTGCCCGGCGCCCGCCTCGGTGAGCGACTTCACCCACTCGCGCGCCGAGCGCACGGGGTTCATCGACGCGGTGGTGAGCGCCACGATGCGCCCGCCCGCGCGCCCGCCCGCCAGCTCCACGAACGAGCCGAGCGCCTCGCCGTGCGGGTCGCACGCGCCGCCGATCAGCACCAGGGTGCCGTCGTGCCGGTCGGTGCGCCGCCGCGTGGGCTCCTCGCCGGGCTCGGCGACGCGGTTCCTCGCCTCGCCGCCCACCCCCTTGCCGTTACCCGACTGCCGCTGCTCCATCTCTCCGTGCTTCCCGCTCCGCTCGTTGCCCTTCCTCCCCCTCGGCCCGCAGCTCCTCCAGCGAGTGCACGGCCAGCGCGGCCGCCACCTGCGCGGCGGGCGAGGCGCCGTCGTCCGCCAGCGCCCCGAGGTCGGCCGTGCCCCCCACCGCCTCGACGACGATCCGCCCCTGGCGCACCGTCGCCACGGAGTAGGCCAGGCGGGTGTCGCGGTGGGTCACGTCCTGGTCGGTGGCGAAGACGGCCACGCGGCAGCCGGCGTCACGCGCCATCGCCTGCACCTCCCACTCTCCGGCGGGGACGACGGCGATCCCGCCCCGCCGCACGGCGTCGGCCAGGACGGAGACGAGCTGCCGGTTGCGCCCCTCCTCGCGGTAGCGCCCGGGGACGTCGTCGACGTCGGCGTCCAGCACCACGGCGAGCTCGGAGCGCGAGTACGGCAGCCCGGCGTTCAGGATGTACGCGGGCGCCACGTCCACCACCAGCTCGTCCTCGGCCACGCCGCGCCGCACCATCTCGTCGCGCACGCCGGCCCGGTCGCCCCCGCCGGTGATGCCGCAGAGGACGTGCTGCTCCAGCGGCGGCACGTCGGGCGAGGCGGCCAGCGCCTCCAGCTCGGCCAGCGCGGGGTCGATCGACTCCAGCTCGCCCGCGAAGGCGCGCTGCACGATCTCCAGCGCCAGCGCGGCCGAGCGCAGCCCCACCTCGGCGTGGAGGTGCTCGAAGACCACGGTGTACTCGCCCGGCCGGTCGCCGCCGCGGGCGCGCCCGTAGCCGACGTCGTGCCCCACCCTGAGCTGCAGCTCCAGCCCCACGTGCTCGGCGATGTGGGGCGCGTACGTCCCCCTCCGGAGCCGCGTGACGAAGCCGCCCCGCTCGCCGATGCTGCAGCGGTGCTCCCAGAGGCCGGGGAGCACCGCCAGCAGCGCCTCGGTGAAGCCGGGCGCGTGCGCGGACGAGATCTCGTCGTACGCGCCCACGGCCACGTCGAGCCGCGTGACCGGCCGGCGCGACCAGAAGTTGGCCCCGCGCAAGGAGCGCAGGGACACCAGGCGGATCTCGGAGTACGGGTCCGGTCGGTCGCTCATCCTCTCGGGCCGGTGGGCGGGTTCGCAAGCCCGGGGAAGGTGCGCAAATGGGGGGCCGTGGGGAAGGACTGAGTGCGGGGTGCGTGAGTGCGAGGTACGAGGTGCGAAGTGGAAGTGCGTGAGTGCGTAAGTGCGTAAGTGCGTAAGTGCGTAAGTGCGAAGGTAAGGGGGTGCAGCGCATCTCTGGTCAACTTTCGTCCTCCGCGGTCACGCGCAGCGCGGTAGACGACTCATCAGAAAGTGAGGCTCGCAGCCCAGAAGTGGTGCCAGTCGGCGCCTTCGAACTCAGGGCCGCGAGCGACGAAGCGCACGGCGATGTCGGGCCCACGGAGCGTCAGCCGTGGCGCGCCGGACTGCGCGCGTCCGATCCACGGCAGGCGGACGACGGCGCCGCCCTCATATTCGAGGTAGCTGCGCTCCATTGGTGGGGAGTGCGGACTGTCTCGCAGCAGTGTTCCTTCCAAGAACGCGTTGTGGACCACACCGACCGCCCGACCGGAAACGAAGAGATAATACGGCGGGGGGTGGTCTCGCGGCCGGTCTGCCTCCTGTCGGATCTGCAGAGCGAGGCGCTCCCATTCGCGCTCTTCATCGGCAGTGGGCGATCCTCCGGATCTGATTGCGCTCGCCGTGCGGGCTTTCAGTAGCGTCGGTGCAATTCGGCTGCTGAATCCCGCAGGCACATTCAAGCCGAGGCGGACCGTCGCGCCCACCGCCCCATGGGTGATCGGAGTACCGAGGACCGTCTCAACCAGCGGCACGGCATCGAAGTTTCGCGTAAGCGGGATACCTTCCTCACCCCGGCGGCCGCCAACCTCTAGAAGGCGGTAATGTATACGATAGCGTGCCTGTACCGCCGGGCTGTTGGGAATCTGGTGATCCCAGCCTTCTGGGTGAACGGCCCCAACGATCTGATGCCATCCTTTCTGCACCGACTCACCGAGCGCGAGCGGGCCCACAAGTCCAAGGTCGTACTCGATCTCGTGTACGAATTTCCCTCGGCTCGCTTCGAATACGCGCCCGAGATAGATGAAGCCGGCGTATGGCCGATCCTCCGCGATGTAGCGTGTTGAGGCCAGGTTCTCGGGTGTGTAGAAATTCTGCCCGTACGCAATCCCCGTCCGAATCCGATAGCATCCGGACGCGTCGTCCTCAGGGTTGCTCGGACACGGCTGCATTCCGAGCAGCAGCGGCCGCCAAAACCAGTTATGGCGGGCACGGTGTTCCCAAGCCGGGCCTGCATCCAGCAACCAACTGTAGCGCAGACCGTTCGTGTACGACTTGTCACTCAGTTGAAGGTCATTCTCCCAGTGAAACGTGCGGCTCAGATAGGGGCGCGTTTGGGCCTCGAGCCTGGATGCGAGGAGCCCAAGGAGCAGGGCGAGTAGCCAGCGTAGTCGCGGCATCGGTGTGGTGGGTCGGACGGAAAAGTTGAGCGCCACTGCCGGACAGCAATGCCTGGCAGCGGTCTGCTATGGTCGGCTGGAACCCTGAGGACTCACTGGTATGGGACGTGGTCGCCGCTGCATGGGCGCCGGACGGCAGCATTATGGCTGCTGTTGCCGCGGCTGCCTGGCTCTTCTTTCCCGTTCGCGCAGCCGCCGGCGTGCCTCGGCCCCGGCGTCGCCACGGCGACCGAGAGCCGGCAGGTTGCCGCTGATGAACTCTCCGGTAACGGCCAGCCCAGCCACCATCTGTAGCCCAGTCAGGCCCGGAACGTCGTCGCCGCTCGTGTTCCAGAGGTGGTAAAGCTGCGTCCCCGCGATCACCCGGCCGAAGGAGAACGCAAAACCAAGCTCGGGTCCGAAGGCGGCATTCCCATCCTCGAAGAGGTCCGCAAAGAACGGACTCTCGTGCACGTCACCGTGCAGCCACCGAAGGGCCGCACCGCCTTCAACGGTCAAAGACGCCCGACTATTGAAGAGCGGTCCGGCAAAGACGTCACGAGCCCATAGCGCCCCCGCGCCGAAAACGGTTGCGCGAACGATGCTCGCATCAGCCGCCGTCCCGGCCCTCAAACGGATCGTGGACGTGTTCGCATACAGGTGGTTAGGAAAATCCCGCCACGGCGCTCGCCAATCGAGGACCCCGGCGGCGAGCGAGGCTCCGGCCCCCGGAGTGAGTACCAGAGGACCGAAGTCCGCAGGGGCCACGGCGTCCGTCGAGATGATGCTAACGCGGGCGGTGAACCGGCCCGCATCGGTCTCGACCGTCGCTCCGAGGGAGCCGGTCCCGATTGGCTTCTTGCCGTCGTCGTCAGCGGTCTTCGGATCGCCGAGGCTCTCGGTAACGGTGCCGGTCGCGAAGACGATGATGGGGATGCCTTCGATCTGGCGCCGGGTGCGCGTCAGCCGTCGATCGAACTGATCTTGGATCACGCTGACCGAGTCGCGGCGCGCGGAGGACTTGATCACGTCCAAGGCGTCATCGTAGTCGAGCGGATTAGCTGCGATCATAGCGAGACCGACAGCGACGTAGGCGGAATCGCCTGCTTGCATTCTTTCGTTCGCGTGCCCTGGATCTTTGACCGCCCGTTCGACCGCCAGCCGGAACGCGTCCTCGTTGCGATCAGCCCAGGCGTAGTGGAACCTCCACTTGGCAACTATAGCACTGTCGTGCTCGGCCTCCACCCGAGTGACCTCGCGTTCGTGAGCGGTGCGGACGCTGTCGCGCCGCTCCTTTGTGAGGGTGGCCATTTGAGAGGGCGAGGGTTCCGGCGGGAGCTGGGCCCGCATGAAAGCACCCGTGTATGGCACGTACTCCGCCCCTGGTGGTGCTGTGAGGGTTGGGTTGACGAAGGTCTGGCCGGCCGCGGCGGGAGCAACGGCCGCGAGCCCGCACAGGGCGAGCGCGAGCATGGCGCGTTTAGACATGGAAGTTGGGAGGGTGTGTAGGGTGAGGGAGCATAATGACTGGCGCGGCGAACAATAGGTGCACCATGCCAGATGGGGCAAGAAAAAAATCTTGTTGGCGGGGCAGCAGCTAGCCGGAAGAAGGCTTACGCTTCGGAATGAGATTGGGATACCAGTCTAATGAGAACGCTGCGGCGCTATACCGCAGTGCTGTACGTTCGGGGCAAGCTGGAGTCGGCAGCATGAATCCAGTTCGGGTTCGTCGGGGTGAGGAACGTCAGAACGCCGCGCCGGCGGCGTGGGGGCGCACCTGCGCGAGGGTGGTGGGCACGCTGTCGGCCAGGATCACCACCAGCTCGCCGTCGCCCAGCATCTCCAGCGCGCGGTCGACCGCTTCGGCCTCGGTGCGGACCGCCTCGATCTGGTCGCCGCGCAGGCCGCCCTGGCGCAGGCCCTCCACCAGGATCGCCGCCACCTCGCCCGGGGGGCGGCCGCGCAGGTCGTAGTCCTCCTTCACGATCACGTGGTCCAGCCCCGCCGAAAGGCGGCCCACCTCGCGGATGTCCTCGTCGCGCCGGTCGCCGGGGACGGCGATCACGCCGATGCGGCGCCGCGCCGGGATGTTCGCCACCATCTCCATCAGCCCGCCCACGGCCGCCGGGTTGTGCGCGTAGTCCACCAGCACCCGGCTCTCGCGCACCCGCAGCAGGTTCAGCCGCCCCGGCGTCATCGACGGCGAGGGGAAGAAGGAGAGGAGCCCCGCGCGGATGGTGTCGTAGCGCACCCCCTGCACGTACGCGGTGGCGATCGCCGCCAGGATGTTCCCCTGCTGGAAGCGCGCGGCCCCGCCCATCATCAGCGGCACCTCGCGCACCCCCGCGATCGGGATGCGCAGCCGCCCCCGCCGGATCACGAAGGTGCCGTCCTCCACCCGCGCCCCGATTCCCCCGCGCTCGATGTGCTCCTCGAAGCGCTGGTTGGCGCCTGCGGGCATGGTGGAGAAGAAGACCACGTCGGCCCCGGTGCGCTCGCGCATGGCGTAGACGAGGTCGTCGTCGGCGTTCAGCACGGCGTGGCCCTCGCGCTTGACCACGGCGGGGATCACCGCCTTCACCTCGGCCAGCTGCTCCAGGGTGTGGATCCCGCGCAGGCCCAGGTGGTCGGCCGAGACGTTCAGCACCACCCCCACGTCGCACTCGTCGAAGCCGAGCCCCGCGCGCAGGATGCCGCCGCGCGCCGTCTCCAGCACCGCCACGTCCACCGTGGGGTTGGAGAGGATGATGTTGGCCGAGAACGGCCCCGTCATGTCGCCCTCCATCACCAGCCGGTTCTGGAGGTAGACGCCGTCCGTCGTCGTGAACCCCACCGTCTTCCCCGTCTGCCGGAAGAGGTGCGCGGTGAGGCGCGTGACCGTGGTCTTGCCGTTGGTCCCGGTGATGGCGATCACGGGGATGGTGTACGGCGAGCCCGGCGGGTAGAGCATGTCGATGATCGGCGCGCCCACGTTGCGCGGCGTCCCCTCGGTGGGGTGCGTGTGCATCCTGAGTCCCGGCGCCGCGTTCACCTCGATAATCACCGCGCCGTTCTCGCGGAAGGGCACCGAGATGTCGGGCGAGAGCACGTCGATCCCGGCGATGTCGAGCCCCACGATCCCCGCGGCCATCTCGCACGCCGTCACGTTGTCGGGGTGGATCTCGTCGGTGCGGTCGATCGACGTTCCCCCCGTCGACAGGTTGGCCGTGGCGCGCAGGGGCACCACCTCGCCCGCCGCGGGGACGCTGGCCAGCGACAGCCCGCGCGACGCCAGGAACTCCTCGGTGGTGCCGTCGTGCGGCAGCCGGGTGAGGGAGCGCGAGTGGCCGCGCCCGCGCCGGGGGTCGCGGTTGGCCTCCTGGATCAGCTCGCGCACCGTGTGCCGCCCGTCGCCCACCACGTGCGCGGGGACGCGCTCGGCCACGGCCACCACCCGCCCGTCCACCACCAGCACGCGGTAGTCCCGGCCCGTGACGAAGCGCTCCACCACCACGCGCGGGCTGGCCTCGGCGGCCTGTCCCCAGGCGCGCACCAGCGCCTCCTCGTCGTCCAGCCGCCCCGAGATCCCCCGCCCGTGCGAGAGGTCCACCGGCTTCAGGATCACCGGGTAGCCGATCTCGCGCGCCAGGTGCACCGCCCGCTCCAGCGAGGGCGCCATGTCGCCCTCCGGGACGGGCAGCCCGATGTTGCCCAGCACGCGGCGGGTGTCCTCCTTGTCCTGCGCGATCTCCACCCCGATGGCGCTGGTGTAGTCGCTCATGGCCGCCTGGATGCGCCGCAGGTTCTTCCCCAGCCCCAGCTGCACCAGCGAGTACGAGTTGAGGCGGCGCACGGGGATGCCGCGCCGGTCGGCCTCCTCCACGATCGCCGCGGTGGAGGGGCCCAGGCGGACGGCCTCGCGCAGGTCGTGCAGCTCCTCGACGGTCTTCTCCACGTCGAGCGGCTCGCCGGCCATGCAGGCCCGCACCAGCCGCACGGCGTCGCGCACCGACTGCAGGCCGACGTCCTCCTCCTCGTACGCCACGATCAGCCACCACACCCCCTCGTCGCCGCTCTCCACCACGCGCCCGAAGGAGACGTCGGAGCCGGCCAGGCTCTGCAGCTCCAGGGACACGTGCTCAAGCACGTGCGGCAGGTGGGTGCCCTCTTCCAGCCGCTCCAGGAAGCCGCCCGGGGTGCCGCGCGAGCAGCGGTGCCCGGCCAGCGTGGGGAGCGCCTCCACCAGCCGCTCGTTGAAGCCGGGGATCTGGGTGGTGGGCACGTCTTCCAGCGCGCCCAGCCGCACGTCGCAGGCGATCACCGGGGCCAGGCGCCAGAAGTTGGGCCCGCGCAGCGCCCTGAGCCGCGAGATGCGCAGCTCGTCCGGGTCGAACCCGGCCACGGCGGCCGCCGACTGCTCGTGTGCTTCGGACATGAGGAGGTCGAGGAGGAAGGAATGCCGGCGTCCCGGCGCCGGCTCTAGCGGGCGTGCTCGTGCGTGGGGGCCGGGGGCTCGCGCAGCCCGCCGCCGCGCGCGGGGGCGGCCTCGGACGCCTCGGCGCGCTTCGCGTCGGCGCAGTCGATCTGCCGGGTGAAAGCGCTTTCCGCCGCGGGGGCGGTGGGGGACGCGGAACGCTCGTGGCGGGGGTCGCGCCGGGTCGGCTGGGGACTCATCGTGCACCTGAATTGCTGGGTTTGCCGCGGCCGGTCTCTGGCCGGACGGCCCCCCCCCCGAGGAGGCACGAAGCATACCACGTTCCGGGCACGGCGCCAACGAAGCGGTTGCGGTGAAAACACTTGAATGGAGCGGCGCGCCCCGGTGCCCGGCGGCGCCCGGCGAGTGCCTGAAGACACCCGCTGGAACCACGGGAAGCCCTCCGGGCTGCGGGGGCGGGTCCCGATGCGCGCCGCGGGCGCCGGCGCGCGGACCGGTCGCGGTTCTCCCTCTCCCGCGCGGCGGAGGAGGGCCGGGGAGGGGGCATCCCCGGCGGCGGCCATACAGATGCCGGTCGGGACGGGCGACGGGTCCAGGGTACGATGCTTGCCGCTTCCCCGCCTCCCAACCGCAGCAGAGGAGGGTGCATGGGCGGGAAGAAGATGGAAGGCAGCGAGGAGCAGAAGCGGGCCGCCGCGCGCGAGGCGGAGCGCCACGGCAAGAGCGCCAGCGAGGTGGGCGCCACCACCGGCGCCAGCCACCAGCACACCGACGCCAGGCCGGGTGCGAGCCACCAGGAGCGGATCGACCTGAAGAAGGAGGGGAAGCAGGAGGTCCGCGCCGACGGCTCGGTCTCCGAGGCGCGCCCCGGCAGCCGCGACAGCGACACGCCCGACCGCGAGCGCCATCCGCGGATGTGACCCCCGCGCGCCGGCGGGCCGGGCGCTCCGGCCCGCCGGCTCACTTCGCCAGGTACTCGTCCAGCACCTCGAGGACGTCCCGGCGCGCGTCGTCCTTGCGGTCGGGGGGGACGCGGTCGAGCAGCACGGAGAGCGCGTGCTCGGTGGCCACGTCGCGCGAGCCGCGCGCGCCCAGCCAGTTGGCGTACCACGCCAGCAGCCGCTGCACGGTGCGCCGGTATGGCATGGCGCTCTGCAGGAGCTGGCTGAGCCCGGTGGGGCTGATCCCCACCTCGCGCGCGGTGGCCCGCAGGCTCGTCTCGGCCCGGCGGATCTCGAGGGCGTTGCGGACCTCGCGCAGCAGCTCCGGGGCGATCCCCCCCGGCTGCAGCGGCTGTCCATCCTGTCCGCCGTCCTCGATGTCGTCCAGTCGTTCGGAGTGTTCGGTTTTCATAAAGTGAACATAGTGTACGGGACGGCGCCGGTCAACGTCCTCGCTTTCCCCGACCTGCTCCGGCGGTGCGGGGGAGGCGCGGAGCCGCTATTCTGGTCCGCTCCGACGCGGGGCCGGACGCGAAATGGGACGGGGGGAAATTGGCTGGAGACGCGGAGCTGCCGATCGCGGTGATCGGCGCCGGGGCGGCGGGGACGATGGCGGCCGTCTTCGCGGCCGCGGCGGGCCGGCCGACGCTGCTGCTGGAGCGCACCCGCGACGGGGGGCGCAAGATCCTCATCAGCGGCGGGGGGCGCTGCAACGTGCTGCCGTCGCGGATGGACCCGGCGCAGTACTTCACCGCCTCGTCCGCCAACTCGCTGAAGAAGATCCTCCTCTCCTGGCCCCTGGCCGACCAGCGCCGCTTCTTCGAGGAGGAGGTGGGGATCCGGCTGGTGCTGGAGCCCGAGACGGGGAAGCTCTTCCCCGAGTCGAACCGGGCGCGCCAGGTGCGCGACGGCCTGCTGGAGCTGGCGCGCCGCCGCGGCGCCCGGCTGCGCTTCGACGCCTACGTGGTGGGCCTGGACCCGCCGGTGGACGGCGGTCCCTGGCGCGTGCGGCTGGAGGGAGGAGAATCTGTTGAGGCGGCGAAGGTGGTCGTGGCCACCGGCGGCCTCTCGGTGCCGCAGACGGGGAGCGACGGCACCGGGATGCGCATCGTGCGGCAGCTCGGCCACTCGCTGAACGAGACGTACGCGGCGCTCACCCCGCTCACCGCCGACCCGCCGGCGCACGCGCACCTGGCCGGCGTTTCGCTCACCGCGCACCTGGAGGCGCCGCTGGAGCGCGGGGTGCTGGCGGCGCACGGCGGCTTCCTCTTCACCCACCGCGGCTACAGCGGCCCCTCGGTGCTGGACGTCTCGCACGCCGCCGTGCGCGCGCGCGACCCGGCGCGGCAGCCCGTCTACGCGCGCTGGACCGAGCTGGACGCGGCCGCGTGGGAGCGGCTGCTGCTGGAGCGCTCGGGCGGCACGGTGGCCGGCCTGCTGCGCCGCCACCTCCCCACGCGCCTGGCCGACACGCTGCTGGCCGAGTGCGGCATCGACGAAGACCGCCCTCTCGCACAGCTCCGCCGCGACGAGCGCACGCGCCTGGTGGAGGCGCTCACCCGCTACCGCCTCCCCTGGACGGGCGACGAGGGCTACAGGAAGGCCGAGGTGACGGGCGGCGGCGTCCCGTTGAGCGAGGTGGACCCGCGCACGCTGGAGAGCCGGATCGTCCCCGGCCTCTTCCTCTGCGGCGAGATCCTGGACTGCTTCGGCCCGATCGGCGGCTACAACTTCTGCTGGGCGTGGGCGACGGGGCGGGCGGCGGGGATGGGGACGGGAACGACCTGAGTGCGAAAGTACGAGAGTACGAAAGTACGTTCGGACCCGTGCTCGTCCGCCGCCATCGCCCGAAGTCCGTACTCTCGTACTCCCGTACTTTCGTACTTCTTTTCAGAGGCCAGATGACCGACGCCGGCTCGGGACTGCTCGACGGCTTCCCCGTGGTGGTGGAGCTGCCCGTGTTCTGGGGAGACATGGACTACTTCCGCCACGTCAACAACATCATCTTCTTCCGCTACTTCGAGAGCGCCCGCATCGCGTACCTGGAGCGGATCGGCTTCCGGCAGGAGGGCGAGGCCGAGGGCGCGGGGCCGATCCTCCACTCCACCCACGCCCGCTTCCGCCGCCCGCTCACCTGGCCCGACTCGGTGCTGGTGGGCGCCCGCACCGTGGAGGTCGGCGAGGACCGCTTCACGCAGGAGTACCGGCTGGTGAGCCGGGCCCAGGGCGCCGTCGCGGCCGAGGGCGGCGGCGTGCTGGTCGCCTTCGACTACGCCGCCAACCGCAAGGTCCCGCTCCCGGACGTGGTGCGCGAGGCGATCCGCGCGCTCGAGTCGCAGGCCGGATAAATCATCGTCGAAGAGGAAATCCCTGATGCTTCAGGACCAGGTCGTACTCTGGGTCCCGATCTTCGTCGCGTGCGTCTTCGTCGCGGTCCGCGTCGCCCGCGTCCTGGCGCCGGGCGAGCCACGGAGCGCTCGCACCGGCCGCGCGGAAGAGGCGTTGGGTGAAAGTCCTTCTCCCGGCGCAGCGCCGCTCGAACCGGCCGGCGAGGTCGGGGCGGAAGCAGCCGGCGAGAGGCTGTATCGGGCGGTGCAGCGGGGGGGACCTCGACGCGGCCGCCGCAGCCCTCGGGAGCGGGGCGTCCGCCAGCCACGCCGCGGTCCACGAGTGGGAGAACGGGATGTCGTACGAGCCCGCGCTGTACGTCGCGTGCAAGCGCCACGACGTGGCGATGGTGGAGCTTCTCCTGGCCCATGGCGCGAGCCCCGACGCGGAATACGAGAAACGGGCCTCGGGGTACTTCGAATCCGAGCCGTGTCTGCACGCCGCGGTGGCGAGCGCGGACTACGTCGGCCAATGGGTCAGGCCGACCACGGAGCCCGTCGAGATCGCCCGGATGCTGCTGGAGAAGGGCGCGAACCTGAACGTCCCGTATCGGGACAGGGACGACTGCTACCGTGAGATGAGCGTCCTCGGCAGCGCCCGGGGCAACCCGGACTTGGTGGCGCTGCTGGAGCGGTACGGCGCTCGGGAATAGCACGCCGCGTCGCTGTCCGACGAGAACGGTCCCGCGCCCGCGCCTCGCTCAGCCCTGAGCAATCGTTTGCACGTCCGGCCTTTGCTCCTGTAACGGGGTCGGGTGCGGGGAGTGCAGCGCGGTTGCCCGCCGGCGAGGGGGGCCTCGGCGGGCGGTGGGTCTCGGGACAGACGGGGAAGAGAGGTGGAGGATGGCGACGAAGGTGCTGGTGGTCTACTACAGCAGCTACGGGCACGTCCACCGCATGGCGCAGGCGGTGGTGGAGGGGGCCGAGGGCGTCCGGGACACCGAGGTGCGGCTGCGGCGCATCCCCGAGCTGGAGGAGGCGCGCAGGGCGATGTCGGGGCAGGAGTGGTACGTGAAGGCGCAGGAGGCGCAGCGCGAGATCCCCGAGGCCACGCACGACGACCTGCGCTGGGCCGACGGGATCGTCTGGGGGATCCCCACCCGCTACGGCAACATGCCCGCCCAGGTGAAGCAGTTCATCGACACCACGGGCGCGCTGTGGCAGGCGGGCGAGCTGGAGGACAAGGCCACCGGCATCTTCACCAGCACGGCCACCATCCACGGCGGGCAGGAGAGCACCATCCTCACCAGCCTGGTGCCGCTGCTGCACCTGGGGATGATCTTCGTGGGCACGCCGTACGGCCAGAACCCGCAGATCATGGTGACCGACGGCGTCGGCGGCTCGCCGTACGGCCCCGGCACCCTGGCCGGCCCCGACGGCTCGCGCCAGCCCGTGGAGTCGGAGCTGACCAGCGCGCGCAACCTGGGCAGCCGCGTGGCGAAGGCGTCCGCGCTGCTGCGCCAGCTGCGCGCCAGCGACCCGCACGGCGAGCAGCCCGACGCACCGACGTACCACCAGTGAGTGCGAGGTGCGAAGTGCTGAGTCCTGAGTGCTGAGTGCTGAGTGCTGAGTGCTCAGGATCTCTCAGTTTCCCCGTGGGGGTGAGGCCTGCCGCGCCCGCCCGGCCTCGCCCCCACACGGGTGACTGTTGAACGCAGTGGAGCCCGCGGCCGCACTGCTGCTGAAGCCTTATGCAGTTTACGAGGTATTTCGTAGCGTCTGCGCTAGTGCGGCCTGTGCAAGCACTTAGCTTTTAGTCTCCTGTCTGCTGCCCATTCTGCCGTCCGTTGACTCAGGCCTCTTTCTCAGCCCCTATGTCGTTTGATCAGATCCGCGTCGCGGGACGCGTGTGGGCTCCGGTGCCGCATACCGCCGTTCGCCGCTCCGTGAACTCTGCTGATTCTGTTTAGCCAGTGCTGAGGATCATCGTAGGCTTGCGTGCATTCCATTAATGCCACATTTTGCGTAAGAACCTTCGTTTGGACGCATTGCCGCGCCGGATACCACTACACAGCACAAGGGGATGAACCCATGCAGAAGCTCAAGTTGCAGCTGGACGACCTGCGCGTGGACAGCTTTGAGACAACCGCGATGCGCGAGGAGAAAGGGACAGTGTTCGGGGAACAGTGCACCTGCCAGACAGTCTGCACCTGTCCGGGCTGCGCCACCTGCGACGCGTCGTGCAACGGGTCCTGTGACGACTTCTCGTGCAATCCCTCCGGCTGCGGCGACTTCCCGTCGTGCCAGGGCGGCACCTGCGTGAGCTTCTGCCCCTGTCCGCATGTGAACTAGCATCGCGTCTCGACGGTTCTGCCAAGCTCACCGAAGCCCTCAATAGCCCCCGCGCGCGAGACTTGCGTGCGGGGGCGGCGTCACGGCGGGTTC
>DASVWD010000260.1 GCA_036389795.1 Longimicrobium sp. | reverse complement strand
CGCCGCCGCCCCCGCCGCCGCCGCCGTCGTCGTCGACGCCGGGCTGAGCGCGGCGGGCGCGGGCGGTCGAGGCGGGTGCTTGTAGCGGGACGATTGTAGCGGGCGATTGAAATCGCCCGCTACGAAAGCACGAAGTCCGCTTGCGCGGACTGGGCGAGACGCTGCCTTCCACACCGAAGCCCCTCTCCACGCCGAACCAGCCTGCGCAGGCAGGCTTCTCGCCGTTGTTGCCGCGGGTTCACCCGCCCCGTACCCAGGCCGGTCCTGCGTGCACAACCCTGCTCCGGCACGCATACCCCGACGCCCCTGTGCTAAAATTTTAACCAAGACTCTTGCGGAGGGGGTGCTAAGAAATTACCATGGCTTCCCGCGGTCTCGACGGGCGGCGGTGGAGCGTTCCAACCTTCGGGAGTGGACGTGCGTCTCACCTGCCGCTCCGTGCACGGACCGGTCGCCCAGGCCGCCCTCCGTCCCCGCCACACCGTTCGGACGCGGCGGCCCAACCCCAGCGGCGAGAGACCCCGATGAGGTCCAACCCCGTCCTTCCCGCGGCCCTTCCCCTGCTCTGCCTGGCGCTCGCCGCCGCACCCGCGGCGGGCCAGCAGTCCAGGAGCGACACCACCGTCCGCGCCGGCGCCGACGAGCGGCGCGTGGTGGGCGCGGCGCGCTACACGGGCGAGGCGCCCAAGCTCGACGGCGTGCTCGACGACGCGGCGTGGGCGCAGGCGCAGCCCGCCACCGGCTTCGTGCAGCGCATGCCCAACCCCGGCACGCCGGCCACCTTCCAGACCGAGGTGCGCGTCCTCTACGACGCCGCGGCGCTCTGGGTGGCCGTGCGGGCGCTGGACCCGCACCCCGACTCGATCCAGGCGCCGATCGGCCGGCGCGACATGTCGGGGGTGTCGTCGGACTGGCTGCACGTGATCATCGACAGCTACAACGACAAGCGCACCGCCTTCCGCTTCTCGGTGAACGCCGCCGGGGTGCAGAAGGACGCCATGCACTCCGAGGACACCCGCGAGGACATCGGCTGGGACGCGGTGTGGGAGGTGGCCACGAAGGTCGACAGCGCCGGGTGGGTCGCCGAGTACCGCATCCCGCTGTCGCAGCTGCGCTTCTCGGCGTCGGGCGGCGAGCAGGTGTGGGGGTTCCAGGTGCGGCGCGAGCTGGCCAGGAAGAGCGAGCTGTCGGACTGGGACCCGATCATCCCCGACCGCAACGGCTTCGTCTCGCAGTTCGGCGAGCTGCGGGGCCTCTCGGGCCTGAGCTCGGGGCGGCGCCTGGAGGTGCTCCCCTACACCCTGGCCCGCGTCACCCGCGCGCCCGAGCGGCCCGACGACCCGTTCTTCTCCGAGAACGACGCCTTCGGCGGGGTGGGCGCCGACCTCAAGTACGGGCTCACCTCCAACCTCACGCTCACGGCCACCATCAACCCCGACTTCGGGCAGGTGGAGGCCGACCCCTCGCAGGTGAACCTCTCGGCGTTCGAGACCTTCTTCGCCGAGCGGCGCCCGTTCTTCACCGAGGGGTCCAACATCTTCCAGGTGCCGGTGGCGTTCCCCTATTTCGTGCGGAGCACCGGCTTCCGCAACGACCAGCCGTTCTACTCGCGCCGGCTGGGGCGGCCCCCGCAGGCGGGGAACCCCGAGCCCGACAGCTTCGCGGTGCGCCCCGAGGCCACCACCATCCTGGCCGCCGCCAAGCTGTCGGGGAAGACGCGCACCGGGTGGTCGCTCGGCGTGCTGGACGCGCTCACCGCCGAGGAGCGGGTGCGCTTCCGCATGGGCGACGAGATCCGCGACGCCACGGTGGAGCCGCTCACCAACTACCTGGTGGCGCGCGCCATCAAGGACTTCCGCGGCGGCAACAGCGCCCTGGGCGGCGTCTTCACCTCCACCGTGCGCGACCTGGACGCGAGCGACCCGCGCCTGGCGGTGCTCGCGCGGAGCGCCTACCTGGCGGGGCTCGACGGGCGGCACCGCTTCGGGGGGAACAACTACGAGCTGACGGCCACCGTGCTGGGCACGCACGTGCGCGGCGACGAGGACGCCATCACCCGCATCCAGCTGGCGCCGGGGCACTTCTTCCAGCGCCCCGACGCCGACCACCTGGAGCTCGACCCCACGCGCACCTCGCTCACCGGGTGGCTGGCCGACGTGAAGGTGGAGAAGACCGGCGGCGGGCACCTGCGCGGCGGGCTGTACGCGCACGCGCGCTCGCCGGAGCTGGAGATGAACGACATGGGATTCCAGCGCAGCACCGACTGGTTCCTGCAGGGAGCGTGGGTGGGGTACAACCAGTTCAAGCCGGGGAAGCTGTTCCGCGAATGGAACGTGAACGCCAACGCCTGGAACGGCTGGAACTTCGGCGGCGAGCGGCTGACCACGGGCCTCAACTTCAACGGCTTCTTCGCCTTCAAGAACAACTGGGGGGCGTACTGGGGCACCGACAACGAGCTCGAGGCGCTGCGCACCGACGTGCTGCGCGGCGGGCCCTCGTTCGTGGGCCCGGCGTACTCCAGCTTCAACATGGGCTTCTTCACCGACAGCCGCCGCACGATCAACGGCGAGATGTACTGGGGCGGGCACCGCGAGTGGGAGACCACCGGCGGCGGGTGGTACTGGGGCGCGTACCTGAACGTCCGACCCAGCAGCCAGCTGCGCCTGGCGCTGGGCCCCAACCTCTCCGCCAGCCAGGACCCGTGGATCTTCGTGGCGCAGCCGCGGGACGAGGCGGGGACGCCGCACTACGTGTTCGCCAACATCGAGCAGCGCTCGGTGTCGCTCACCACGCGGGTGAACTACGCGTTCACGCCCAAGCTCACGCTGGAGTTCTACGCGCAGCCGTTCATCGCCGCGGGCGAGTACGGCCGCTTCCAGGAGGTGGTGGCGCCGCACGCCGACGACTTCGACGACCGCTTCCGCCCCTTCGGGGGGGAGCTCACCTTCAACGAGGCGACGGGCCGCTACGAGGTGCAGCTGGACGGCGACGCGGATCCCGAGTTCGGCTTCGGGCGGCCGGACTTCAACTTCAAGGAGCTGCGCTCGAACCTGGTGCTGCGCTGGGAGTACCGGCCGGGGTCGGCGCTGTTCGTGGTGTGGAGCCAGGGGCGCAGCAACTTCGAGCCCGACGGCCGCTTCCGCCTGGGCCGCGACTTCGGCCGGCTCTTCGACGGCGGCCGCTCGCCCTCGACGAACGTGCTGCTGATCAAGATGAACTACTGGCTGAACCTTTGAAGTGCGAAGTGCGAAGTGCTAAGTCCTTAGTGTCTTAGTCCTTAGTATGAAGAGGCCCGGCGGCGCGAGCTGCCGGGTCTCTTCGCATGCCGGGGGGAAGGGCGAATGAATTCGCTGCAACAACCACACGAAGTCCGCCTTCGCGGACTCCCGCGCGGAGATCCGTGCGTCCGACCGGCTCATCCCAGATCCGGGAGATCGGTTGGTGGTCGCTGTCATTCTGAGGCCCGGCCACACCGAACCGGCATCCGCACGGATCGTCGCAGGGCCGAAGAATCTTCTCACCCTGGCAGGTGGGTTGGGCGCGGCAGCGGCACGGATGCCCGCTCGCTTCATCCACCCGAGTTTCTCCGGCTCTGGTATCAGGTGATTCGCGGTTGAAGCCTCGCGGGGTTTGCGAGGCTTTCTATAGTTGTAGCCGCGGATTTATCCGCCTTCGCCCCCGCCTTCGCGCGCGAGGGCCCGAGGTCGCGCAACGACGGTTCAACGGGCACGAACGGTGAGCCAGCGCAGGAGGCCGGCGGCCATCATCTCGTAGGGGACGGCCTGCTCGTAGGCGCGCGCGGCGTCTTCGCTGCCGGTGGCGGCCAGGATCTCGGCGCTGCCGCGCTCGCGCAGCGCCGCGGTGAAGCCGGGGAGGTCGGCGGCGGCGGCGGCCTGCCCCGGCGCCCACTCGGCCAGCCGGGCGATGCGCGCGTCGAGGTCGTCCAGGTGCCACTCCACGTCGTCGTTGCCGCCGAAGTGGGTGGGGAGGATGCGCGTGGGGCGCAGCGGGCGCAGCCGGGCGATGCTCGCGCGCCACGCCTCGAGGTCCACGTCCGGCGGCGGCGTGGGGACGCTGACGTACGACAGCCCGCCGCCCAGCCGGATGCCGCCGACGTCGCCGGAGAAGAGGAGGCCCGAGTCGGAGTCGTGGAAGGCGTGGTGGTGGCGCGCGTGGCCCGGGGTGTCGATGGCGCGCAGCACGCGGCGGCCGATCCGCACCTCGTCGCCGTCCTGCAGGATGACCAGGCGGTCGGCGGGGACGGGGAGCATCTCGCCCCAGAGCCGGTCCATCAGCGCGCCGTAAATCCGCCTGGCGCTGTCCAGCAGGCGCGAGGGGTCCAGCAGGTGCTTCGCGGCGAGCGGGTGCGCGTACAGCCGGGCGCGCGGGGCCTGGCCGAGGAGCGCGCCGGCGGCGCCCGCGTGGTCCAGGTGTACGTGCGTCACCAGCACGTGGGTGACGTCGGCGGGCTCGCGGCCGAGCGCGCGGACGGCGTCCAGCAGCCGCGGCAGCGTGCTCCCGGGCCCGCTCTCGACCACCGCGAAGGCGTCGCCGGCGTCCACCAGGTACGCGGCCATCTGGCCGGGGAGCCCCATCCAGTCCAGGTCGACGCGCCAGACGCCGGGGGATTCTTCGAAGAGCATCGAGTGCTTTGGGTGCCGGGGCGAATGAATTCGCTGCAACAACCACACGAAGTCCGCCTTCGCGGACTCCCACGCGGAGATCTGTGCGTGTGGGCTGGCGCCGTTGCAGCTCGCGGTTGAAGCCTCGCGGGGTTTGCGAGGCTTTCTGCCGTTGTAGCCGCGGCTTTAGCCGCCTTTCCCACCGCGCCTGCGCGCGAGGTGTCGGACGGTGGCACGACCCGATTGCGTCCCAGGCGCGGGAGGGGCGAGATTCGTCCGCCGTCCATCCCTGTATCACGAGCCGGTAAGCTATGCGCCCGGAGGCCGAAGCCCAAGCGCAGGACCGTCCGCCGGAGCTGCGCCGCGCGCTGGGGCTGGCGGACGCGGTGGGGATCGGGTTCGGCGCCATCGTGGGGGCGGGGATCTTCGTGGTCACCGGGATCGCGGCGGGGGTGGCCGGGCCGGCGCTCCTGCTGGCCCTGCCGCTGGCCGGCGTCGCCGCGGCGGCCAACGCGCTCAGCTCGGCGGAGCTGGCGGCCAGCTACCCCCGGGCGGGCGGCACCTACGAGTACGGCTGGCGCGTGCTGCACCCCTGGGCCGGCTTCGCGGCGGGGTGGATGTTCCTGGCCAGCAAGACGGCCGCGGCGGGGACGGTGGGGCTCGGCATCGCCGCCTACCTGGCCCGCCTGGCGCCGGGGGTGCCGGGGCGCGCCGTCGCCCTCGCCGCCATCCTCCTCTTCACCGCCGTGAACGCGCTGGGGGTGCGCAGGTCGAGCGCGGTGAACCTGGGGATCGTCGCCGTCTCCACGGTCTCGCTCGTCCTCTTCGCGGCTGTGGGGCTCGCGCGCTTCGACGCGGCGCACCTGCGGCCGTTCGCGCCGGCGGGCCCGCGCGGGGTGCTGCAGGCGGCGGCGCTCCTCTTCTTCGCCTACACGGGGTACGCGCGCGTGGCCACCCTGGGCGAGGAGGTGCGCGAGCCGCGCGCCACCATCCCCCGCGCCATCCTGGTCACCGTCGCGGGCGTCTCGGTGCTCTACCTGGCCGTGGCGCTGGCGGCGGTCGGCGGGGCGGGCGCCGGGCCGCTGACGCGCACGGCGGCGCCCCTGGCGGATGCCGCGCGGGCGATGGGCGCAGGGTGGCTGGAGACGGTGGTCTCGGCCGGGGCGGTGTGCGCGATGCTGGGCGTGCTGCTCTCGCAGCTGCTGGGGCTCAGCCGCATGGTGTTCGCCATGGCGCGCCGCGGCGACCTGCCGGGCGCGCTGGCGCGGGTGGACGCCCGCTCGGGCGCCCCGGTGCGCGCCACGCTCCTGGTGGGCGCGGCGGCGGCGCTGGCGGCGGGGCTCGGGACGCTGCGGGGGATCGCGGCGGCGGCCTCGTTCGCCATCCTCCTCTACTACGCCATCGCCAACCTCTCCGCGCTGCGCATGCCGCGCGAGGCGAAGCTGTACCCCGACGCGGTCCCCGCCGTGGGCCTCGCCGCGTGCGCGCTGCTGGCCGCCTCGCTCTCGCCGCGGACGGCGCTCACCGGCCTGGCGGTGCTCGCGGCGGGCTTCGTCGTCCGCCTCGCGGTGAGGAGTCTCGACCGAAGCGGCGGCGGCGGCTAGATTTGGCCCGGCACGCTCGCACGCCCGCCGGCCTCCCCCCGGTACTTTCGCACTCTCGCACTCTCGCACTTTCGCACTTCCGAAGATGGCCCTCACCGCCCCTCCGCCCCAGCAGGCGCGGCTCTCCGGCACCCTGCGCGACCGCGAGGTCGAGGTCGAGACGCCCGAGCACGTGGCGATCGGCTACGAGCTGGCCGACCTGGGCTCGCGCTTCGCGGCGCTCCTGATCGACGCGCTGATCCTGCTGGGCGGCGCCCTGCTGCTGTCGATCGGGATCCCCGCCAGCGTGGACGCGCTCGGGGGGCTGCCCGGCTTCCTGGAGGGGATGGGGACGGCGATCCTGGTGCTCCTGGGCTTCCTCTGGTTCTGGGGGTACTTCGTCTACTTCGAGGGGCTGCGCGACGGGCAGACGCCGGGGAAGCGCGCCATGGGGATCCGCGTGGTGCACGACGGCGGCTACCCGCTCACCGTGCGCGGCGCGGCGATCCGCAACCTGGTGCGGCTGGTGGACGTCCAGCCGGCGGTCACCTGCCTGGTGGGCGGCGCGGTGATGATGCTGCACCCCGCCACCAAGCGCCTGGGCGACCTGGCCGCCGGGAGCGTGGTGGTGCGCGAGCGCACCGGCGCCGTGCTCCCCGAGGAGGCGGCGGTCGAGGGGGCCGTCACGGGCCCGCCGAAGCTCTCCGACCGCGAGTGGGCGGCGCTGTCGCAGTACGTGGCCCGGCGCCAGTCGCTGACGCCCGACGTGCGCACGCGCATCGCCTGGCAGATGCTGGCGCACCTGGACCGCGTGGTGGGCGACCACCCGAAGCGGCGGGTGATGAGCCCCGACCAGTTCCTGGAGGTGGTGCACCAGGAGGAGTCGTCGCGGCGGGCGTCGGCGGGGCTGGCGGCGCGCTCGGGGACGGGGCAGGCCACGGTGCTGGTGCGCCGCCAGAAGGGGGCGTGGGAGCAGTACCGCGCGCTCCTGGCCAGGGCGCAGAAGGGCGGCCTGGACCGCCTGCCCGAGGCGGAGGTGTCGCGCTTCGCGGCGCTCTACCGCGAGGTGGCGGCCGACCTGGCGCGGGCGCGCACCTACGGCGGCTCGCCGGAGCTGCTCTACGCGCTGGAGCGCTCGGTGGGGGCGGGGCACAACCTGCTCTACCGGCCCGAGGGGGGCTCGTGGCGCCAGCTCAGGCACTGGCTGGCGGCCGGCTTCCCGGCGCTCTTCCGCAGGCGCTGGCAGCCGATCGCGGTGGCAACGGCGTGCTTCTACCTCCCCGCCGTGGTGGCCTTCGCGGCGGCGCGCGCGGAGCCGCAGACGATCCGCGACTTCGTGGGGCCGGAGATGATGGCGCGCGCGGAGAAGGCGACCGAGCTGGAGGCGCGCGGCATGGGGTACGTGGAGGAGGAGTACGGGAAGCTGCCGCTGATGCCGCAGAGCTCGGCGGAGCTGATCAGGAACAACGTGGGGGTGACGTTCTTCACCTTCGCGGGCGGGGTGCTGGCGGGGGTGGGGTCGCTGTGGATCCTGCTGATGAACGGGGTGCTGCTGGGGGCGGTGGCGGGGCTCTTCGCCAACCACGGCGCCAGCATGCACCTGTGGGGATTCGTGCTCCCGCACGGGGTGATCGAGCTCACCGCCATCTGCATCGCGGGCGGGGCGGGGCTGTGGCTCGGCTCGGCGGTGGTGCTCCCCGGGCGGCAGACGCGCAAGGACGCGCTGGTGGCCCGCTCGCGCGAGGCGGTGTCGCTCCTGGCGGGAACCACGCTGCTGCTGGTGGCGGCGGGGGTGGTGGAGGGCTTCATCTCGCCCAACCCCTGGATCCCGCGCGAGATGAAGCTCGTGATCGCGGGCTTCAACGCGGTGGTGCTGCTGTGGTACCTGCTCTTCGCGGGGCGGGGGGAGACGGCGCGGCGGGCGGCGGAGACGGCGGCGGAGCGGTAGGAGAGAGACCGTCAAGGTCAGCGTACTCACCAAAACTCGGAAGTGTACGGGTCACGAACCCGCACCTTGCCTACCAACTTGGTGAGCCCCGCGTAGGGATTGCTGATCTGGCCCTTCTCGGAAGAGTCGTTCTTCGAGACGAATCTGCCGTTGTCAGAGCGAGGCACAGACGACCCGCCGCGCTGGACTGCCTCGCTCCCGCCCTTGCCAGCCCTCTTGGCCGTCGCGCCTTTCGCCGTGCCTTTCTTGTTATTCGCCATCAGTTTTCTTCCTTTGTGCGACTGATACCGGATTGCAGGAATCAGTGTGCGATCCGGCCCTTTCGCGAACCATGTCATTCCGAGCGGCGCCGCAGCACCGATCCGGATTTCACACCTCAGCTGGGCGGCGCCCGAGGAATCTACTCACCCCGCCCGGACGCTGGCTTCATGCATCGGTCCGGCCTCCTGCCGGCCGCGAGTAGATTCCTCGGGAGCCCGGCCGACTTCGGTGGCGAACGCGAGATCAGCGCATCGGGCTCCACTCGGAATGACAGCTTCCCAATGCACAGCGAATCTCTAAAACGGTATGAATAGTATCGGTCGTGCCCGGGCAGGGCCAACGGGCTCCTCTCGCCGATGGACCGCAGAGCCGAAGAACCCGCCAGTCGGTACGGAAAGCCGCGCCCCCGCCCGAATGCATCGGGCGGGGGCGCTTCATCGTGGATCCTCGGCGCCTCGCGCAAGACTGCGCTTCGGCGGACGCCGCGATCAGGCGCAGGCGGGCGCGACGGTGTCGCAGTTCTCGGTGCAGCCGCAGCTCCCGTAGCAGGTGTTGCGCGGCGTCTGGCACTTCTTAGAGATGCACTCCGGGTAGCCGGTGCACCACTCCGTCTCCACGGTGTCGTGGCCCCGCACGGTCCCGCTCCTGCCCCGCCCGTCGCCCGCGTCGAACGAATCCACCTTCAGGTCGTCGAGCCTCAGCCTCAGCTTGCCCATGGGTTCCTCCGGGTGAGAGGGAGATGGTCGAATGCCATCGGCGCCGCGGGGCTTCCACGTCTCCATGACGGCGAGATCCCGCTGCCGCGCCGAAGGTGACTTCAACTTCGCGGAGGTGATCGATAAGGCAACAAACAAGTGGCGCAGACATAACCAGCGTAACAAAACCCGCGTGAGGGATGCGCGCCCGACAGGGCCGGGACGCCGCCGCCACAGGGGTTTCGTGGCGGCGGTGGCCCGGCGCCGTTGGGCACGGTCGTATCGTGCCCTACGGCGCGCGCAGCCCGGCCCGGAGCGCAGCGGAGGGACACGCCCA